>NZ_JBFUAY010000041.1:0-45736 GCF_056406015.1 Rhizobium sp. P1_E1
GGCTTGGTTCTTATATTAGAATTTGCTTGACCACACATTCACAAACCTTCACCCTGCCGGCTGCATACGAGCCGGCCTGACGATCAGCGCAGGCCGCGTGCCGACATCACCGCGCTCATGAACTCACTGCTTGTTATTCAGCCTGCTTTCGAGACAAAGGGGAGGAATTCGCATGCGATTTCATTGCAAATTAAAACTTCGAGATGGTCTTCTGGCCGCCGTTTCTCTCGTCGCCTTTTCAGGATTTGTCGGCCCGGCGACCGCGCAAACCGTGACCGGAGAGTTGGGCTCGCCCAACGCCACGAGAACGATCGACGGGCGTTATCTCCCGCCGCCACCGCCGCCGTTTGAGGGCACGATCAACCTCAACGCCTTGCAGTCCAAACAGGCATGGCCGGCGCGTGTCGTGCCGCCAAGGGGCGCGCCGAATGTTCTCTTGATTATCACCGATGACGTTGGCTTTGGCGCTCCTTCGACGTWCGGAGGCGTCATTCCGACGCCCACTTTGGACCGCATCGCCGCCGACGGCCTGCGTTTCACGAACTTCAACACAACATCGCTCTGCTCGCCGACGCGTGCGTGTCTCATCACAGGTCGCAATCACCACTCAGAAGGCTTCGGCGTCATCTCGGAGCAGGCCACCGGCTTCCCCGGCTATGATAGTGTTCTTCCCAGGGACACCGCCACGATCGGCCGTATCCTGCTTGAGAATGGCTTCCGCACCTCCTGGTTCGGCAAGGATCACAACACGCCGACCTATCAGACCAGCCAGGCAGGCCCGTTCAATCAATGGCCGACCGGCATGGGGTTTGAATATTTCTATGGCTTCATGGGTGGGGACAGCAGCCAGTGGTCGCCCATGCTGTTTCGCAACACGACGCAGATCGCTCCCTTTGTCGGCAATCCGCAATGGAACCTGATCACCGCCATGGCGGACGACGCCGTCGGCTGGCTGAACCAGTTGAATTCGATCGATCCGGCGATGCCGTTCCTGCTCTACTACGCGCCGGGAGGCACACACGCGCCACACCACCCGACGCCGGAGTGGATCGAGAAGGCCAGCGATCTTCATTTGTTCGACAAAGGCTGGAACGACGTTCGCGATCAGATCTTCGCCAATCAGAAAAGGCTTGGCGTGGTCCCGCAGGACGCCCAGCTCACAGCATGGCCGGACATGTTGAAGAAGTGGGATACTTTGTCGGCGGATGAAAAGAAGCTGTTCATTCGGCAGGCGGACGTCTACGCCGCCTACCTGATGTATACCGATCACGAGATCGGCCGCGTGGTCCAGGCCGTCGCGGATATGGGCAAGCTCGACAACACCCTGATCATCTTCATCAGCGGCGACAATGGCGCGAGCGCCGAAGGCACGATGAACGGCACCTTCGCAGAATTGGTCCCGTTCAACGGCATCAATCCGACCGTTGCCCAGAACCTGAAGTTTTACGACCAGTGGGGCAGCAACGAGACCTATCCGCACTATGCCGTTCCGTGGGCCTGGGCCCTCGACACCCCGTTCAAATGGACGAAGCAGATCCCGTCCTTCTTCGGCGGCACCCGAAACGGCATGGCGATCTCCTGGCCCGCGCGCATTTCCGACAAGGGCGGAATTCGGTCGCAATTCCATCATGTGATCGACGTCGTGCCGACAATCCTCGAGGCGACTGGCGTTCTCGCACCGATCATGGTCGATGGCATAGCGCAAAAACCGATCGAGGGCGTGAGCATGGCCTACACCTTCGACAAGGCCAGTGCCGAGGCGCCCTCACGGCACCGCACGCAGTATTTCGAGATGATGGGGGCGCAGGGTCTATACGACGACGGTTGGATGCTGAGCGCACTACCGATCCGTGCGCCCTGGGAGTTGGCCGGCAAGGCGGTCGACGATCCCGCCACCGCCTTCAAGATGGAGCTCTATGACGTCCAGCACGACTGGACCCAGAACAACGACCTGGCCGCCGCCAATCCTGCGAAGGTCCAGGAAATGAGGGACCTGATGTTCGGCGAGTTTGCGAAGTATCAAGTCCTGCCGCTGGACGCTTCCGCTGCGACGCGCCTCGCTTCCCCGCGCCCGTCGGTGACAGCAGGACGAAACCTGTTCACCTATAAGCAACCGGTGACCGGCCTGCCGGAAAGCGTGGCGCCCAATCTTCTCAATACCTCCTACACGATGACCGCAGACATTGATGTGCCACAAGGAGGTGGGGATGGTGCGATTGTCTCCCAAGGTGGACGGTTTGGCGGCTACGGGATGTACCTGCTGAAAGGCAAGCCGGTCGTGACCTGGAACCTTCTCGGTCTTGACCGGATCCGTTGGGAAGGCCCCGAAGCGCTCTCGCCCGGCAAGCACACCGTCGAGTTTGACTTCAAATATGACGGTCTTGGCTTCGCGACGCTTGCCTTCAATAATCTCAGCGGGATCGGTCGTGGCGGAACGGGAACGCTAACCGTGGACGGCAAGACGGTGGCAACGCAGGCTATACAGCGTACTGTTCCGCTCATCCTACCGGTCGATGAGACTTTCGACATCGGCTCGAAGACCGGCACCCCGATCGATGACCGCGACTATCAGGTTCCATTCCCCTTCACTGGCAAGCTCAATAGGCTGTCTATATCAGTAGAGCCTCCTAAGCTGACGCCGGAAGACCAGAGAAAATTGGTCGAGGCCAATCAAAGCGCTCAGGACGCCAAGTAACATGCGTTATCAACGTTCCCTTGGGCTAACGCCGATGTTGGTCGCCTTGCCCACTTTCATCAACACCCGAAGAGAAATAAACGGCAACGACTACCAACTACCGTTCCCGTTTACTGGGACCCAACTACCGTTCCCGTTTACTGGGACAATCGGCAAGCTGACGGTCAAGCTCGGGCCGTCGCAGTTGTGACCAGAGAAAAGCATCATATCCGAGCGCATGTAATACGCCTGGACTCGTGACGGTAGCTGGCGGTGAAGCCACCGCCAGCTACGCTAACTCCCGGCCATATCTGGGGCTAAATCTGGTTACCGATCGGGTTGAGAGATTCATTGAAGTTCGGCCGGAGCTTGTTGCCGAGATCGAGTATCGGGCATGGACGCATGACGGCAAGCTGAGGCATGCGTCTTACAAAGGGCTGCGCGACGCGGCTGATGTGGCGACTGTCTATGAGCTGGCGTAATCGCTCCGGCTTTGAAACCCTACAACTTGCCTGAAGTGGGCAAGGAATTGTTCAAGCTTTAGGAGAGTTTACTTGAGCCAGCAGGTTGTCATCCTTCTGCGCCTTACCTACCGTATTGTTCTGTAAACGATTCCGGGGACCATCATGAGCTGCAATATGCTGAGACGAGCCATCAACAAGATGGCCGCCACATCTCTGACTCTGCGAGGTCTGTTGATCGGTGCCTTGGGGGCGGCGCTGGTGGCGCTCTCCGCAGGAGCGGCATCGGCCCAAACCGCTGTTTGGACCGGCGCGACAAGCAATGACTGGACGAACGGGAGCAACTGGTCGACCGGGACCGCTCCTGTGGCAGGTCAAACCGTCAACATTGCCGCAGGGGGTGCAAGTCGGCCTGATGCAATCCTCGGCGTCAGCGGGCCAGTGGTCGTCTCGGCAGGCTCCATAAACGTGGGCCAAGTCGCAGGTGTGCCTGGCGCACTCACGATCCAGAACGGCAGCAGTTTGACCAACACAAGCATCGCCCGGCTTGCGGTCGTAGCCGGAAGCTCCGGGACCGTCACCGTGACCGGCTCTGGATCGCAATGGGACGTATTWTTTGGAACTTTTCATGTCGGCTTTGCAGGCACCGGCATCCTCAACATTGAAAACGGCGGGTTCGTCGAGGCAGGGAACACGGTTCTCGGCAGCGGCCCGTCATCATCCGGCACGCTCAACATCAGCAGCAGTGGCATCCTCCAGGCTCTAACCCTTCGGGGCGGCGCCGGTGCGAGCCAGGCCAATTTCAACGATGGCATTCTGCGCGCGACCGCCGCTAGCGCGACCTTCATCAACGGATTTTCCGGCACCGAACTCAATCTGCTCGCAGGCGGGCTGACGATCGACACCGCCGGCTTTGCCGTGGGAACCGATGCGGCGTCGGGTTTTTCAGGCGTCGGCGGCCTGACCGTTACCGGTGGCGGTGTCTTCAGCCTCCTGGCTAGCAGCATCTATACCGGCGAGACGCAGATCGACTTCGGCAGCGGCCTCGCGCTATCTGGCGCCGGCGCTATCGCCAGTTCAAGCCGGGTTGTCGCGGATGGCACTTTCGATGTTTCGGCGGCCACGACCCCGACCGTCCAGAGCCTGGCCGGCAGCGGCAGCGTACTGCTCGGAGCCCAAACTCTGACGATCGCCAATGCCAACGACACTTTCGCGGGCGTCATCGGCGGCACGGGCGGACTGACCGTCTCTGGCGGCAGCCAGATGCTTTCTGGCGTCAACACCTATGCGGGCGCGACGACTTTGAGCGGTGGCCGGCTTGCCGTCAACGGCTCGATCAACAGCGCGCTCACGACATCGGGCAGCGGCATTCTTGGAGGCATCGGCACGATTTTCGGCGATGTGACCAATGCCGGCACGATCGCGCCCGGCAATTCAATCGGCACGCTGACGATCGCAGGCAACTATACAGGCAGTGGCGGGACGCTCGAGATCGAAACAATCCTCGGCGGCGATGCCTCGCCGTCCGACCGTCTGGTGGTGGCGGGCGATACCGCAGGTACGACCAATGTCACGGTCATCAATCTCGGTGGCGGCGGCGCGCAGACGGTCGAGGGCATTAAGATCATCGATGTCGGCGGCATATCCGCCGGCAACTTCTCGCTGCTCGGCGACTATGTTTTCGACGGTGATCAGGCGGTGGTCGCGGGGGCATATGCTTATCGCCTCTACCAAGGCGGCGTGAGCACGCCTGCCGATGGCAATTGGTATCTGCGTTCGACCGAATTGGATGCCGCGGACGCCCCGATTGGGCCGATCTACGCGCCGGGTGTCCCGCTCTACGAGGCCTATTCCGGGGTGCTGCAAAGCCTCAACCAGTTCGGCACGCTACGCCAGCGCACAGGTGGGTGGGCGGCCGACGAAGGTCGATCCGCCGACCAGGACGCCAATACCCCCGCCACCGAAATCTGGACCCGCATAGATGGTACGCATTCGCACTTCGAGCCGGAACATTCGACGACCGGCACCCAATACGAGGTGAACAGTTGGACGCTGGAGGCCGGAGTCGACGGAATGCTGCGTGAAAGCGGGGCAGGCGCGTTGATTGGCGGGCTCAGCTTCCATGTGAAAACCGCTTCGGGCGACATTTCCTCGCGCTTCGGCAAGGGCGACGTTGACACCACTGGTTATGGCTTCGACGGCACCTTGACCTGGTACGGCAAGAGCGGCCTTTACGTCGACACTCAGGCTGCCGTCACATGGTATGACAGCGACCTGAAGTCCTCGACACTTCAAGCTTCGCTTGCCGACGGCAATGACGGGCTCGGTTATGGGTTCAGTGTCGAAGCCGGACAGAAGATTGCTTTGACGAGCCAGTGGTCGCTGACGCCGCAGGCGCAGCTCGCCTATTCCTCGGTGCGCTTCGACAGCTTCACCGATGCCTATGACGCCAATGTATCACTCGACGACAGTGACAGCCTGACGGGCCGCCTCGGCGTCTCGGCCGATTTTGACCGCGAGTGGAAGGATGCCTCCGGACATTCCAGCCGCTCGACGCTCTATGGAATCGCTAATCTCTATTACGACTTCCTCGACGGATCGAATGTCGACGTCTCGGGGGCCAGCGTCATCAGCGAAAACCAGGCCTTCTGGGGCGGTCTTGGCCTCGGTGGCTCGCTCAGTTGGTCCGACGAGCGTTATGCAGCCCACTCTGAAGCCTTTGCCCGCACCAGCCTCAATGATTTCGGCGACAGCAACACTATCGGCGCCAAGGTCGGATTCAGTGTGAAATGGTAGGTCCGGCGACCGCGCCGCGGAGAGCGGCATCAAACCGAACTATGACTAGTCCTCGTATTCCAGCGGATGATCCCGGCGTGGTCGAAGAACCCGCCAACAACTGGCCGGGCGCATGATTTCTGGTTGAGGCAGCGGTTGAATGATCGCCCATTCGAAATCTGTTAGGTCGAAATGACGTCGGGTCATGCAAGGCCTCCAAATCAAAGCCTCATTGAATCAAAAACATACCGCTGCCGAAACCCCGTTTATGAGTTTGCGGCCTAGTCGAAATGGATTTCAGCGGCTGGGTCGTTCACTCCGTGTGTTAAAGCAAAGGAACCGACATGACCTCCATCCGCGGGCAGATCAGCCGTTACCCGCTCGTTGCGTTTTTCGCCATCGCTTACATCCTGACCTGGCTCGGCTGGATCCTGCCGGAGCGGATCTATGCCGGCACTCTCCTCACCGGCGCGATCGCGTTGCCTTTCCTCCTGATGGTGCCTGGTCCGCTTTATGCCGCCCTGATCGTGACCGCAATCACCGGAGGCAGGCCCGGTATCGGCGCGCTCCTTAAGAAGTTCGCCATCTGGCGGGTGGGCTGGGAATGGTTTGCGGTCGCCCTGCTCCTAGCGCCGGCGATCGGCGTGACGGCCGCTTATCTGAACATGGTCTTCGGCGGGCCGAACCCCACGGCTGCGTTGATCGCTTCAGTGCCGACCATTCTGATGATGTTCGCCATTCGCCTCGTCAATCCCCTCGACGGCCCGATGCAAGAAGAACTCGGCTGGCGTGGCTTCGCCCTTCCGCTTCTGCAGGAACGGCACTTGCCGCTCGTCGCGAGCGCCATCCTCGGCGTGCTGGTTGTCATCTGGCACGTGCCGCTCGTCCTCCTCGACATGCTGCCGGCTTACGCGCTGTTTGGGACCTTCGCCTTCACGATCGTGTTCGGCTGGCTCTTCAACAACACCAGGGGCAGCGTGCTCATGACCTTGATCGCCCACGCCGCCGACGGCCTGGTCATCACCGGCAATCTCGGCCTGAACGCGATCGACAGCCAACGCCAGATCATGCTGCTGGTCGCGACGTGGTGTGTAACTGCGCTGGTCGTTGTTATGCTCTACGGGGCGACGCTTACCGGCAAGCCGAATACGCACATGCCCCGAAACCAACCTAGAGCGTAGTCTGTTCCTGGCGCGATAAGGTAGCAAACCCCGATGGCAGGGCTGCTTATGGCGCTTCATCTTCGAAAGCGGCGAAATCTTCTAATTCATTGTCACCCATTGACGTGAACAGGTTTCACCCCAATACGGTCAGGCCAGCCAGACGACAACAGGAGTGTAATCGTGAGCGAACCGACCGTAGCAGATGCAACAAACCGCATTTATGAGTCGCTCCAGGCGGACAACGCCGACATCGACGTGCATATCGCGGCCCTCAAGGCAGCGTTGACGCGGACGGGTTTAAAGGAGGCCGTATTCGACCCGGCCAGGCTCGTGCAGAATAACCGTTCTGGCAGGAAGCGGATGGAGGCCTACTTTCGGCAGCGCGGTGTCTTGGTGAAATTCTCAGCCTCGTGAAGCCTTGCCATGAAGGCAGACGGCTGTAATCACAGATGTCGCAGCATGCCCCCTCGCCCCTGCTCCCGCCCGTGTCTCCAGGCCGCTGCTGATGGAGGCCGGCGTGGATCCTCGGGTCAAGCCCGAGGACGACGGAGGGTGGGGTGAGCTCTGCGGCAAGGACAGCGATGGCGGATGGAAGACCATGCGATGGACCTGATCAGCGCCCACGCGGGTGAGCGTCAGGCTTTTGGCGCAGAGTTTCCATAGCGACTAAGGCCGCTTGTCTTTGACACCGAAACCGGATCTTTTTGCCCAGGTGTGAGCGGAGCGGCACACCGCTTACGCATCGGAAGAGCAGAAAGTATTATGTCCGAAAACAACGTCAACGCGCTTTCGTTCGAGTTCGATCGCTCGAATATGTTTGAGCCGCTTTTGCAGGCTGACCCATCGTTTCGTGAAAAGTGGGAGGTATTCCGGGAGGAGTATCGATCTGCCGACGAGTTGCCACTTTACTTGGCACTGTCAGAGCTTGCTCGTCATCTGATTCAGGATTTGGAAACCGGCAACACGCATCGGTTTGAAGCGATCTTTGATGTTGTCGAACGCTGGCACATCAACGGCGACCCATATGTGCAAGAAGCTGCTACGGTAGGTCTCCTCGAAGATTTGCAGAATGGACGTTTACATCGCAAAACTCGCCCAGAGGATTTTCTCCCATGGCTGCAACCGGAAACTCTCAAATGGTGGACCAAGGTTCATGAATTTTGGGCCACGGGAAAACCGATAATTTGAGGTCAGGCCAGTGGCTCTGGAGACGAAAGTCTGGAGGGATTGAGAAAGTCATTCTTGACCACTGAGTTAGTCTGAAATTAGCCTCGGAGTATGTTGATGACGCGCGTTCTTCCAGGTCTTCCCGCATACGGACCTCCCGCCCTCTCTTTCCCCAAGCCAAACGCTTTTCGGGAAGGTTTAATCGTGGAGTTCATCAACGCCAAGGGAGAGGCCTGGGTAGCAAATTTTGCGAAATTTAGTCCAGATGGCTTAAGTGCCGTCTATTCAGAATTTGGTCCCCGAGCTGTTTTTGTTGTGGCTGGAGGCGCTGGATACATCGTTGATTCCGATGAGCGCAAACTTACCCGCGAGATTGGGGGTCCCATTGATCAATGCTGGTATCAACCCGAGTTGCACGCGATGGTCTTCTCGAATGGGTTGCGTTTTGAGTCTTTCGATGGACACCGAACACTATGGCAGAGTCCTCGCGTGTCCTGGGACGGCATACGAAATATCGATTGCTCGGGAATGATCGTCGTTGGTGAGGCATACGATCCGTTCTCCGATAGCTGGTTACCACTGCAACTGAACCTCAATAATGGGAAAATAGAGGGCGGCTCTTATCCGACTCGAACGCAGGAAGATAACGTCGCAGAGCCGCGACCACCAAAACCCAACGGGTGAATTGAAGTACCAAGACCGTCCTTCACTCGGTCTCTAAGGCGTCTTCTTCGGCGCAACACAGGTCGCAAAAATCGACCTCAAAAGCCAAGACTGACTGTCAGGCATGTCTCCGAACACCTGTCAGCTATGTCTCCGGGCTTTACACTTGAGCCTGGGATCCATGCCCGTTGCTGATGGAGGCCGGCATGGATCCTCGGGGCAAGCCCGACGAAGACGGAGGGTGGGGTGAGCTCTGCGGCAAATACAGCAATGGCAGACGGCATAAGGGCGGCTTAGCTCGACTTTTCTGCCCATTCTGCGGCGAACAGCTCGCTCCAGCGAGACAGAACACCGTAGAAAAGACCAGCGTCCAACCATTCTTCGCTGAGCGTGGCACCGACATCTTCGGGAGAGTCCGTGTTGATGAAGGCGATAAGGCGAACCTTGTTTCCGACGTCCAACTGCAGAACGTAGCTTCCGTCATCAAAGGCCTCATCGCCGTCCGGAGCCCATGTTACTGCGCTTGTATGGATAGCTTCGGTAAATTCCTCACGCGACAGGCCGAAATAGTCAGTTCGTGTGGTTTCCCGAAATATGGCATCAAGATAGGCATCGGCGATCTGGGCTGCGTCAATATCCGCCAAAACAGGAATACAATGTGTTCCCCGTCGTCGCAGACGATCATTCACCTCATGGAACGAGTGACCCAACATCGACGCATCCGGCTCCTGGACGCCAAAGGTTCGTCCCCGGATGTGAAGGACAAAGGAACCCAACGCGCGCTGTGAAATACTGGGAAATGCCTTCGTGATTTCGCTTTCAATGGCAAATGCGGTGCGGTCCCCGACAATCACAGCGTTATCTCCCTATCGCGATCCATGGGCATGTAACGCAAAAAGACAGAACCCACCAACGCTGTCTGAATTCATCACCCACCTCTCGCCCCCCGCAACGCCGTCAGCCCCCTCCGCAGCCACAGCAATTGCTGCGGCGGCATCTGGCGCAAGTGTTCGTAATCCATCACCGTCACGTTATAGACCGTGCTCCTGACCTGCGGTCCATCAGGGCAGCGCAGCAGGATGCCCTGCAGGGCCATCATGCGGTTGCTGGCCTTGCGGGCGCGGTCGGCGAGGGTGTCGGTGACCTCGCCTTCGTGGCCTTTGACGGTAAAGAGCGTTTGCGCCCTCGGACTCGGGGCCGGGATGCCTGTGGTCTTGTGGTAGCGGGCGATTGCCTCGGCGTAGTCGTCGCCGGCCTGGCGCTGTTCTGAAGTGATCAGGCCGTCGAGGAACATGCGGCCGAGGGTGTAGCCGGCAAAGGGGCTCTTGACCGTCTCGTCATCAACCGTCCGGCCGAAGCCGTGGATGCGGCGGCGGGCTGATATCGCCACGCTGATATTCTCCTTCTCGGTTTCGAAGGGCTTGATCTTGCCGCAGGGAAAACGCTCGACATTCTCCTTGCGCGGCCGGCCGGCGCCCTTGTTGACCCGCCCTGTCTTCACCTTGGTGGCTTTGCCGCCCATGCTGATCGTCCTTCTATCGAATGATGCCGTTTCTGAGTGCCGCGGCGACCAGCGCCGTATCCTTGAAGACGCCGAGCCGCGCCTTGGCGTTGGCAATGTGCGTGTTCACGGTGATGTGGGAGATGCCGAGAATGGTGCCGATCTCGGCGGCCGTCTTGCCCGCCGCCATCCAGCGGATGATTTCGGTTTCGCGTGGGGTGACGTTGCTCATGGCTCTGCAGGCCCATCGATGCTGGGCACGCGCGGCATCGTCACATGCGCGCCCGACAGGGTCACCCGCGTCACGCGGTCGGGATGGCGGATCGGCTGGACGGGCGGGCCCGCCTTCGGCTGCGGATGCCAGGCGTCCTGCCTTGAGGGGAACCTGTCGCGGTTGCGGTGCGCCATGTTGATGACGGTGTTCTTCTTCGAGCCGAAGAGGTTGGCGATCTCTCTGGCCGACAGCCCTTCCTTCCAGAGCTTTTCCGCCTTGACGATCTTGTCTTCCGTCCAAAAGGTGATGGTCATCTCAATGCCTCCTCGTATCGTGCGGCCCTTGCAATGATCGGGTTGTCGGGAAACATCTTCGCCAATTCCCGCTTGGCGCTGCGGCTGCCATTGGCGGCGTCGCGCAGCAACTGCATCTTGTAGGCTGTGACCTTCGGCTGCGGCGTCTCGGGTTCGGCCTCCATGCGCGGGCGGCTCTCCGCCTCGATCGCCGCCTGCTGATGGCGGCATTGCTCGGCGAAACTGGCTGAGCTCGGGGCGAAGGCGCGGTTGTGGTTTTTGACCTTTCCGGAGATGAAGAGTTTGGCGGCCTGCCAGACCGCCTCCAGCGGGATGCCTTCGATGGCGACGAGATAGGCGCGGATCTGCATGTCGGGATCAGTGCCTGCGGATGCCGGGAAACCCGAAAGCATCCCAGCTATGATCTTCACCGGAGAGGAAATCTCTTGCGGCATCGACTGTCGTCCTTCTCGCGCTGCTGTTGATCGACCCGGCTTCCCTCGCCTTCTCCTTGAGGTACCAGTCGCATTTGATTGCCTGCCAGCCGCGGAAGATCTGCATCTCGGCGGCGCCGACCGGGTCGCCGGTCAGCAGATATTCCCTCGCCTGCATCCTGGCGGCATAGACCGTCAGCGGCTTCTTCAGCGTGCGCTTGCGATGCTCGATGATCGCTGCCGCGAGCTCCTCCCCCAGCACCGGGCTGAGGATGTCCATGATCTCCCGGTTCACTGTGTCCTTACCCATGCGATGTCCCTTTCCCGATTGAGATGGCCTCCTCAACCAGCAGCCTCCGCGGCCCGCCGGCAAAATTCACCGGCGTGCCCGGCTTGAGGGGGCGGCGGGGAAACCGGCGGATCTCCGAGCCGGCATGATCCTCGTGGGCGGTGTCGCCCTTCTCGGCGCTGCGAAGCTTGTGGATCTCGGTTTCCACCGACGGCACCGACGTGCCGAGGAGGGCTGCGATTTCGATATAGTCCCGGCCGGAGCGGAAGAGCTCGAGCGCGTTCATATCAGTGCCTTGCTGCGCCGGGGCGGTCTTGAGTTGGATGCTCATCGCTTGATCCTTCTTTCCCGCGAACGCGGTCCGCCATTGCCGCCGAAGCGGGTGCTGCCAACGTCTTTGATTTTTCAGGGGTGACGACCGGAGCGCCGGCGCTGGGAGCAAAGGCTCCGGTCGTCTGCCAGGCCGCCGCCTGGGTTTCGGGCGCGAGTGCGCCCGGGAGCTGGCGTCGCCGAGGGAGGAGCGCCGACGCCAGCCACCGATAGCCGTCAGGGAGGGGCTGGGCTATCGGGGTTGGTGATCGGCTGAGCGCCGGGCGGGATCATCGTCTCGCTGATCTCTTCCGGGCGCGTCGGCCGGTCGCAATTCTCGCAGTGGCGCTCGATCACCTCGGCGATCGACAGYGCCTTGCCGCAATTCGGGCAGCCGGTGTAGCGGGCGGTGGTTTTCGGGGAGATGGTCATAGCGACTCCACCTCCCGGTTGGCGTTCAGCACCTGCTGCAGGGCCTTGGCGAGGAAGGGGATATCCTCGTTGCGAACTGATATCGCGGACATCCGCCCTCCCCTTGGGCCTTGCGGCCGGTGAATGACGACGCCGGTCGGCATGACGTCCATGGCGAGCTTCTCTTCCGAGGAGATGGTGAACCTCATGGCGTCGTCTCCCCATCCCGGAAAGCTTGTCCGTTGTTGTTGATGTCGGTGTTTGTCATGGCGATTAGGGTACAATTAATACCCGTAATGTCAAGCACATTAGGGCATGACATGTACCTTAATTTAGGGTATTTTTTATATCATGTTGAAAGAGCAGGAACAATTTGAACGCGAAGAACGCGCAAAGCGCCTCGTCATGGCCAGGAAGAATGCTGGCTTTGCCGGGCCGAAGGCGATCGTCGATCGGTTCGGCTGGAATGCGAATGTCTACAAGGCGCATGAGTCCGGCCGCAACGGCTTCGGCATTGCCGATGCGAAGAAGTATGCCCGCGCTTTCAAGGTCAATCTCAACTGGCTGCAGTTCGGCACCGGCAACGCGCTCGATCCGGATGAGCTGCCGGTCTCCGTCGCCGATATCCCGAAGATCTCCTGGGTCAGCGCCGGGCAGCTGAGCGAGCAGGCGCCGATCACCGACTTCTCGGAATTCCCGACGGTCGCCGCCCTCGATCTGCCCGATGGCGAATGGATCGCGCTCGAGGTCGAAGGCAATTCGATGAACAAGATCTCGCCGCCCGGCTCGATCATCTTCGTCAATCTGCGCGACAAGCGCCTGGCGCCGAACGCGCTCTATGTCGTCGCCGACGAGACGGGGGCTGCGACCTACAAGCGCTATCGCCCGAACGACAATCCGCCCTTCCAGCCGGCGTCCTACGAGGACGTGCCGCCGCCGGAATTCCAGGGCGCCGTCACCATCGTCGGCCGCGTCCGCCGATCGATCATCGAGATGTAAGGATGAGAGCGCAAGGCTCGAAAATAACGCCGCGAATCAATCATATTTCAGTAGGGAAAACAGGATGATACGCCCTTCCTCACGCGCCGGAAGAATCTGGTTCTATATCGTCACGATAGCGGTGTTGCTCCTGGCGTATAGCGCCGCGCGCGAGATGTACGGCCTGTAGGATTTCGCTCCGAAGCTCGCCGATCCCCAGCCGGGATCATGAGGGGTATCGGGAGGATTCATCCTCTGAAACCACAAATTGCGGAAGCTCCGGATGCCGTTCGCGCACCACTCTCGACACCGCCACCAGGATGGACCGGATGGCTGCGGGGAACATGTCCTTCGGCAGCTTCTCCTCCCACGGATCGTAAAATTCGGTGATCGCATCCAGACCCGCCTCGATCACTTCGTCGGTGATTTCGATTTCGCTGCGCATCGCCGGCCTCCTTTTTTCTCCTAGCATCATACTCCAACTTCAGTTCTCATTCCTCTCTCTTCAGCTTAGGAGGAGAAGGTTCCTGAAGGCTGGTGAGGGAGGGTTCCGGCCAAAGCTTCCCCCTACCCCATGAGCAAAGCCCATGAAGCCGGGAGAGCATTGGCCAAGTCCTGAAGGCCGGAGCCGGGATGGGACACGTGCCAGAGGGGCCATTCGCTTCGCCCTCGTCCTGATTTTCTGACAGCGCACTTAAGGACTTTCGCTTCCCGCGCCGCTGGGCTTCGTCAGCTCGGGAGTTGCACCCGGTCGCCCAATCACTGGCGACAGGCATACGCCTATGATTCGTACCTCGTCAATCCAAGAGGTATTTTTTATACCTTTTACGGTTGACACGATAAGGTATAATAAATACCTTATTCTCACAAGCCGATCAGAGGCGCGAGAGGACAGGCGATGCAGCACATCCGCAATATCGAGACCGAGGAGAGCAAGCGGGATGCCCGCTGGAATGCGGCGCGCACGACCCACGACTGCCGCGCCTATATGGCCAACGAAGCCCAGCGCATGGGCGCCCTCGGCTTTGCCTACCTCCGCCGTCCCGAACACGCGATCCGCGGCCCGTCCTGGCTGCGCGGTGCTGCGGCCAGCGTCGAGGAGCACTACCGCTATGCCCGCGAGATCATGGGCATCACCAATAACGATCAATTCTACGCCTGAGGGGAACGAAGATGCCTGCCGCCAACCTTACCCCTGGTTCAACCGAGAGCCCTTCCCTTCCAGCCGCCCGACGCGCCGCGGCAACCGAAAAGACCCGCGCCAAGGCCCGTTTCACGGCCGGGGCGCCCGATCTCCTGAAGGCGCTGGTGGAGGCCGAACGCTTTTTCGACGGCAGCGCCGATCACGGCTGCCCGCTTCACCAGAAGATCCTCGCCGCCATCGACACGATGAAAGGCGGCCCATCATGAGCGATTGCCTGATCGAGGCCTTTTCCGGCTGCGCCTGCCCGCCAGGCGAATGCGCCGAAAAGCCCGTCACCCCGGCGCCGGTCACCTTCGTCTCGTGGCGGACCCAGGCGATCACCTGCCTCACCTTCGGCTTCCTCGCGGCAATCGTTACGGCCGCCTGGATGGAGACACAGTTCAAGAACCAGGATCTCAGCCATCAGGAACAGGTGTCATGGAAGTGAGCCAAGGCTGTTCCAGATATCACCGATCAGGAGCTGAACTTGATGTCGCTGGCCTTCGCCGCGGTGATGAATGCGCGGCGCACCTGCTCCGGCCCGGCCGCATCATTGAACACATCGAGCACAAGACGTTCGGCGGCCTTCGCCGCCGGCGTCTGCTCGGGCCAATCGTTCAGCAAGGTATTGCCCGCCTGAACGACATTATAGACCGTTCTCGTCTTGCCATTGATGGTGATTTTCACCGGCTTGAAGCTTCGTCGCCTGCTCATGATGCAGCCCCCTCACGCTGGACATCCGACTCAACGAATCACTTCGAGACTCGTTCCAGTTGAGGTGATTCTTCGTTTGCCAGCCGGGCGCCGAGCCCGATGTCCTCCGCCTGCATGACAGAGCACGGCCCGGATGCGTGCGAGAATACGGCAGATGAAGCCCGTACCAGGAGGCAACACAATGGACCTTCAAAGTCTCGTCGCCGCGCACATGCCAAACCGCCGCCGCCCCTCGCAGATGAGCGCCGCGGCCGAGGACCGATACTACCGAAATCAGATCACCCTGCCGCGCCTGCGGCTTCGGCTCCTCGGGCTGACTGCCGCGACCGCCGGCGTGACGCTGCTTCTGGCCGGCGTCATCAACACATGAGGTGCCGCCATGCTCCGACAGACCGATCATGCTATGCTGCGATCCGTTGTCACGGGGGACCGCGCGATGGACGACAGCGAGGCTGACCGGGCGGCGATCATGGCAGTGATCCGCGCCGAAACCGAGGCCTGGCTGCAGCGCGACTTCGAGGCGCTGGCAAGCCACTGGGTGCAGTCGCCGCAGACCCGGCGGATGGAATATTTCGCCTCGCTCGGCGTCCGGGTGGACGAAGGCTGGGACCCGATCGCGGCGCGGATCAAGAAGATCGTCGAGCGATTCCCGGAGAAACACGCTTTCGCCGAGCGCGTCCGCTGGGAAAAGGTCAACATCGTCGTCGACGGCAACATGGCCTGGATGACCTTCGATCAGATCGGCAGCGACACCGGCGAGGATCGCAAGCGCCAGCTGCGGATCCTCCAGCGGATCGACGGCGCCTGGAAGATCGGCTGCATGGTGATGATGGAGAGCAGCGTCGAGGAGGCGAACTGCCCGCTGATCGAGGTCGACGCGGATGCGCGGATCCTCTGGACGAACCGGCTGGCGCGGGAGCGGATGCCTGGGCATCCCGGGCTCGTCGCCGCCGCCGGTCGCCTACGTGCCCGGCAGCGCGAATACGACCCTGCGCTACGCGAGGCGGTGCGCCTGGCGTTCCGCGAGCTGCAGAGCCAGAGACCGCTGAACATCGCGCCGAAGCAGACCTGGGCGGTGGCGCTCGGCGAGGACGCAGCCGGGATTCCACTCCACTGCTGGGTCCTGCTTGAGGACGGCAAGACACTGGTCTCCTTCGACGACGCCGAGACGGTGGCGCGCCGGATCGCGAGCGCGCGGGAGGTCTTCGGCCTCTCGCCGGCGCAGACCCGGCTTGCGCGCCTGATCGTCGATGGCCATGACCTCGCAGCCGCCGCCGATCTGCTCGGGGTCAGTGTCAACACGTTGCGCACCCAGCTGCAGCGCATCTTCGACAAAACCGGCGTACGCAACCAGGCGGCATTGGTGCGGGCGCTGCTGAGCGCTGGAGCTCCGAGCCAATAGCCTCGACCGCGGGCGCCTGGTTGGGCCAATCGTTCAGGCTCGAACTGGATCCATGCGGACGATGCACCGTTCCTGTTCAGCCGCGCCTTGGCTATAACTTTCCTGCGGAAAAATTATAACCAGAGGAAGGGTGGGCTTTCGGTCGGTTGATTCTAAAGCGCTGCTGCATGGAAAACTCCCCTCTTGATTCCGTCGGCGGCAATGTCTATTTTGACCATATATGGTCATTTAAGACAGGAGGCCGCAATGTCGACGATCAGCGTGGCAGAGGCAAAGGCCGGTTTCGCCGGACTGGTGGATGAAGCGGCAAACGGGGAATTCGTGACGATCACGCGACACGGAAAGCCGGCTGCCGTGCTTGTGTCCGTCGAAGCAGCCGAGGCCGCGAAAAGGGCTTTGAAGACGCCACGGCCGAATTTCGGGGATTTCCTGTTGACGTTTCCCGGTGGGGTCGAGCTGGAGCGGAACCCATCGAAAATGCGCGATATTGATCTGTGACCGCCTACCTTCTCGACACCAATATCATTTCGAAGTTCGCGCCGGGCAAGGTGGCGCCGTCCGATCCGGTGCGGGCATGGTTCGGTGAGCAAGGCGAAGCCGATGCTCTCTTTCTGTCGGCTCTATCGATCGCGGAAATCGAGAAGGGAATGCGGAGCCTTCACCGTCGCGGCGGGATCGAGCGGGCAAAGCGCCTTTCGGCATGGCTGGACTTCATCACCGACAGTTTTGGGGATCGGATCTTGCCGATGGATACCGTTGTCGCGCGCATCGTCGGCGCCCTGGAAGATGCCGCCGAGAGCCAAGGCCGTCATCCCGGCCTTGGCGATCTCATCATCGCGGCGACCGCGCGAGCCTACGACCTCACCGTCATTACGGAAAACCTGCGGCATTTCCAGCCGCTTGACGTCGCTGTTGATCTTCCGGCCGCGTTCCGGTCGGAATGATCCGAAGCATCGCCGATCACGAGCCGCACTTGATGTCCGCTCGCCCTGGCTGCCGTCATAAACGCCCGCCGCACCGGCTCGAAACCACAAGCAGCTTGGCAGCTTCGACCGCCGCACCTGCTTGATGGCGCAGCACCTCACGCACCGATCTGAACCTGATCTAAACCCGACCGTCCAAGAGAGATCGTGATATGGTTGGAGTCCAATTTGGAGGGGGAGCTGTGCTGAAAAATCCCATAGTTGGACTGGCGGTTGGCGCGCTGATGGTTTTTGTGCCCCACGCCGCAGCGATTGCCGATCCGCTCCCCAAGGGTTTTGAGCGCCACAAGTTCAACGGGTCGGTCAGACCGGAGGTCAAGGACGGCGTGACCCGGTTTGAGATATTCGACCGTCAGTGTTCCAATGTCGACTATGGCGATGGACGCGGCGAAAATGATTGTCGCAATGGCAACGTCCGCTCAACAATTCGCTATACGCGAGACATGAGGGTTGGCGAAAGCGTCGAATACAAGTTCGATTTCCGGCTCGATCCGACCTTTGCCTACAAAGGCTGGCACAACAACTCCGCCAATGGCTTTTATCCCGATGGCTGGGACAGCCATCTGCGCCTGGCGTCCTGGGAAGGACCGGCAATCCACAATTTCATCTACATGCTGAAAGCCGACACGCGCAACGGCGTGAACTTTCTCGCCCGCCAGTGCCAGAAACCGCAAGATTTCGGCAAATGGGCGACATTCTCGCTGAAAATCCGATGGGCAAACGATGAGAGCGGCTGGGTTACGGCAAGCTGCGACAACAAGGTGATCTACGCCGCCGAAGGCGAAGCAACCAACCAAGCTCCGCATTGCTGGGAATCGAACGAGTGCGAGCCGCAATCAAACCGCGACCCAAAATCATTCAACTTCATTCTCGGCCCGGTGATGATGGGTTGGGGCGGTGACTGGAAGAGCTATGACCATCATATGTCCCAGTTTGACGTGGTGCAGCCGGACGGTATCGGCATCGATGTCCGCAATGTCAGTGTGACCCGCGGTGTCGGCAATTATTCCGCCGAACAAGCCGTTTTGCTCAAGAGGTTGCAGCAGCAACTGGCTCACTTGGGCTGCAAGCCAGGGAATCTCGAGGGCAAGCCCGACAAGGCAACACGGCAAGCCGCGCTCTCTTGCCGCAAGTTCGAGAGCGGTTCGCTTCCCCAAGCGCTCAACCTCACGACGCTGCAAGCCTTCGCTGACGCCTATGCCAAGCCGGAGACCGCAAGTCTGCCTTCGGGCAACGCCGCGGCTGGTACCGAAAACCTTTCGTCCAAACCGAGGACCTATATCAAGCTCGGCGAAATGCTTGCCATGAAGACGGGTAAAGACACCAAGGTGAATTCCAACTTCTTCGGCAAGATCAAAGCCGCCAAGAAGGGACAGAACGAGCTGGACTTCATCATACTGGGTCAGTTCGACTACACTGACAACAGTTTCAGCCAGCTGTCATTTGTTCTGCAAGACAATCTCTCCAAGGCCGAAGTGAATGCGGCGGCCAAGTGCGGCTATGGGACGATCCGGTTTCCAGACGGCACAGATCATGTGGAGATCCGCATGAACCATTCAGGAAACACGTTCTCGTCCCCACCAAAAACCGACTGCCTGATTCAAGCGCTCGGCAAACGACCGGCATCGCAGGTTCCCTACCTCACCACGGGGTTTGCCGATCTGGCCAAATCAATGGTTTCCGATGGCGGCTGGAAGAAACTCAGGCATGACGGTTTAAAGATATTTGTCAAACGTGTTGCGGATGGTGAGATCACAGTCGGCGGCTGAGATCGCACCCGGTCAAGCTCACGCCGCTCGGATGATGCCGACGAGATAGAGCGATCCGGTGACGAGAACCCAAGCGCCCGATTCCGTGGCGCCCGCCAGTGCTTCTTGATAGGCCTCGAGCGGGTCCAACATGACGATGCTCAGCAGCCCGAGGGTGTCGGCAATCGTCTTCAGCTGTTCCGGCGAACGCGATCTGGCGCCGACGGTGGTGAAGATGATCGATATATCGTGGCGCGTCATCGTCGACAGCAAGCCTGCCGCGTCCTTGTCGTCCGCGATTGACATGACGGCAATGCAAGGCGCGCGGTATTTTTCTTCTTGTGAGAGGTCACTCAGAACCGCAGCAAGGTTGAAGGGGACATGCGCTCCGTCCAGCACCACGTTGACCTTGGCATTGTCGCTGTGGCTGGTGTTGACCGCGATTTTTTCGAGCCGTCCCGGCAGGCGGGCAGTTGCGATCGTTGAGGGATCGAGGAGCTGTTCTCCAAGCGGTTCCGACATCGATGCCTTTTCGATGCCTCATTCGTTCTTGTTGCGTTCTCTCTCGGTCGAAGAGTCAAGAGTGATAGGGTGCGGTCCGAAACTGGGAGGTGTGCATTGGGACCGTTAGCGTTATTCGACAAATCGTTCCTTGAGATGCTGAGCGTTGACCAGGCTGTTCTGTTCGACTTGATGTTTTCGACAGTCATCTCGCCGATCTTCTATGTGGAAGTCCTTGCCGACCTGGAGAAGCAGGACCCAAAATCTCGAACCCGGGAGAAGATCGTTGCTGATGTGGCTAGGAAGACGCCAGTCATGCACTCCTATCCCAACGTCTCGCACTTGGCTCTGTGCTTGAAAGAACTCCTCGGAAGTCCAGTTGTGATGGATGGCCGACCTCATATTCAGGGCGGTATCCCGGTTATGCACAAGGGAAAAGTTGCCATCGTCAATGAACAGACGCCGGAATCAAAAGCGTTCGAGCGGTGGCAAGACGAGCGTTTCCACGACGTCGAGCGGGACTTCGCGGCCAGCTGGAGGAAGGCGCTCAAAGAGTTCGATAACAGCGCACTCGCTACCCTCACGAAACAGGTTCTTCTGATTGAGGAGGCTCCAAAGAACCCCGAAGATGCGCTGCGAATTGCCTCAGCAGTTCTTCGGAGGGATGGGCAACATTTCCTCAACCTCAAGCTTGGATATTATTTCCTTGGACTTGATCCCGGTATGTGGAGAGCCGTCGAAGCTCGCTGGAAGGCATCTGGTTACAGGCCTTTGACGGACTACGCGCCCTACTTCACCTATTGCCTGACGATCGACATCTTCTTCAACCTCCTGATGACAAAGAAGATCATATCGCCTGATCGGCCGAGCAATCGAACCGATGTGGCCTATCTTTACTACCTGCCATTCTGCACGCTCTTCATATCTGAGGATCGGCTGCACCGCCGGATCGCACCGCTGTTTCTGAAGGAGGGGCAGAAGATGGTGACGGGTGCTGAACTGAAGCACGACCTAATCAAGCTAGACCAATATTTTTCGGCGCTTCCGGAAGAGGATCGAAACCAAGGCATGTTCAGGCTGGCTGCAACGCCGCCAGATGACGAGAAGTATCTCACGACACGCCTTTGGAGAGAATGTGGTCACTCGACCGCTCCCAAGCCGCCGATAGTTGAGAACCCTGCGGTCCACAGAGAGATCAGCCAGAACCTCAAGGAAGTCGTAGCGCTATCTCGGCAGCCACAGCGCGGCAGATTCTCACAATCCGATCTRAAAGAACCGGATCAGCGCATGATCAGACGGATGATTCCACGGCAGTGGGGTAAATGGCAGGTCATCCCCGACGATATCAAGTGAGAGGCTAGTATTTCCCGAACGACGGGTTGTAATCCTGGGGAATTTTGACTGAGATCAGCACAAACGAAAAACCCCGCCGGAGCGGGGTTTCTAGCTGGTCGGAGTGGAGTGATTCGAACACTCGACCCCCACGTCCCGAACGTGGTGCGCTACCAGACTGCGCTACACTCCGTGACCAGCGGCGCTTCTATAGAACAGCCTATCTGGTTGCACAAGCACCAAATTCCAAAAAGCCGGGGGATTTTTTGACGGTGACGTGACAGGTCTGGGGTCACGCGGCTGCAGCAAAAAGCCACACCTCTCGCAAATCGAACGGAAGTGTCAAAGGGGCAATTTTCTTTTGCCAGGTTCCGCGCTAAAGGGCAGACGGGACAGGCGAAACCGCTGCGACGGCGGCTTCGCAGCCACTGCGCTTGAGATCAGGGACGACACGATGAATTTCCGCACCATGACCGCGGCCGGGCTTGCCATTGCGCTTGCCGGATGCACGACCATTCCTTCCGCCGGCAATCCGATCGAGGCCCGCTGGGTCGGCAAATCGGCCGGCATCTTCTTTGCCGCCTACGGCCCGCCGATCAGCGACAGCGAGCAAGGCTCGACCACCATCTATACCTGGCGCGGCGGCTACAAGACCGTGCGCATCCCGGCGAAATATGCCGAAGGCGCCGACGGCAAGCGCGGCAAGCAGATCGCGTCCGCCCGCACCGCCTATCTGCGCTGCCAGGCCGAAATCACCACCAGCTCCGATTACACCATCCGCGACATCCGCACCGTCGCCGACATCCCCGGCGTCGACGGCCCGTCCTATTGCGCAGAGTTTTTGGCGCCCGAACAGAAGTAACGGACGGTTTTTTTGAGATGCGAAGACAGGCGGCCGGGTGCCGCCTGTTCTGCTGCTGACCACGTCTCGGCGTTTGCACCGGGGCGGCCCCTCATCCGGCTGCCGCCACCTTCTCCCCGTAAACGGGGCGAAGGGACCATGCCGCGACCTCTCGGTTCCCCACAGCCTCTCGCAGGGCACGTCCCCTCGCCCCGCAAGCGGGGAGAGGGTTAGGGTGAGGGGCAATCGCGATCTCCTAGGCCGAGGGCCCCGCCCTCACGCCGCCTCCACCCCCTGCGCCGCCGTTTCCGCCAGCTTCCGCGCCGCGACGAAATCCACCTTGCCCGACCCCAGCACCGGTACCTTGCCGATATTGACTTCGGCCGGGACCATCATGTCCATGGCGCCCTTGGATTTGGCGAAGGCGAGGAATTCGGCGCGGGTGGCGGTGGGGGCGTCGGTGAGCAACACCAGCCGCTCGCCCTTCTTGGCGTCGGGCAGCGAGGAGACGACCGACAGGGCGCCCGGCCAGAGCTCGGCGGCGAGCGTCTCGACGGCGGCGAGCGAGATCATTTCGCCGCCGATCTTGGCGAAGCGTTTGGCGCGGCCGCGGATCTTGACGAAGCCATCCTCATCGATGGTGACGATGTCGCCGGTGTCGTGCCAGCCATCGACCAGCGGCTCGAGCACGCCGGGCTTTTCGGCGCGGAGGTAACCGGCCATGACATTGGCGCCGCGCACATGCAGCCTGCCGCCCTCATCGATGCCGGGCACCGGTTCAAGCTTCCATTCCATGCCCGGCAGGATTTTGCCGACCGTGCCCGACTTGTTGTACATCGGCGTGTTGATCGAAATGACCGGCGCGGTCTCGGTGACGCCGTAACCTTCGAGGATGCGCAGGCCGAATTTTTCCATATAGGTCTGGCGCGTCGAGGCCTTCACCGGCTCGGCGCCGGAGAAGATGTAGCGGATCGAGCGGAAGTCGTAAGGATGCGCCGTCCTGCTGTAGCCATTGAGGAAGGTATCGGTGCCGAAGATGATCGTGGCGTTGGAGACATAGATCAGTTCCGGCACGATGCGGTAATGCAGCGGCGACGGATAGAAATAGACCGGCACGCCCGAGATCAGCGGCAGCACCGTGCCGGCCGTCAGCCCGAAGGAATGGAACACCGGCAGGATGTTGAACACCTTGTCGCCGCTGTGGAAATCGATGCGGGCGGCGGCCTGGGCGGCGTTCGACAGGATGTTGCGGTGGGTGAGCACCACGCCCTTCGGCGTGCCCTCGGAACCGGAGGTGAAGAGGATGACGGCCGGATCATCCGGCTGGCGTTTGACCAGCGGCCGCGCCTTCCGGAGAAACCCGAAAATCTTGTCCTTGAGTGAGATTTCGGCCCTGAGATCATCGAGCCACACGATCGTCACCTGCTTTTCCATCTCCTCGATGACGGCACCGAGCTTCGCCTGGGTGACGAAGGCGCGCGAGGTCAGCACATGCCTGACTTCGGCGGCCTTGCAGGCGGAGAGGATATTGGCGGCACCGGCGGTAAAGTTCAGCATCKCCGGCACCTTGCCCGCCGTCATCACGCCGAGAWGGGTGGCGGCGGCGCCATTGGCATTCGGCAGCATGACGCCGAGATTGGTTTCCGGGAAGCGGGCGCGGAATTTTGCGCCGAGCACGGCAGCGCCTGTGAGCAGCTTGCCATAGGTCAGCCGGCCGGTGACCGGATCTTCGACCGCGAGTTTGCCCATGCCGAATTCGTGGCCGGCCTGAATGACGCGATCGAGCACGGTCGACGAGGTATCGGCGGTCTGGAACAGCAGGTTCGACATCACCTGATAAAGCGCGGCGCCTGCCGCCGTGCGGCGTTTGCGGCCCTTCAACTCCGGCGGCACTTCGAGCTTCACCGGCTCGAGAATGGTGACCTTGACCTTGGGAAACAGCCGGCGGCGGATCTTGCCATTATCGAGATAGGAGAGATAGCTCTTCTCCAGCCCGTCGATCTTCACCGGCACGACCATCGAGCCGGTTTTGTCGGCGACCATGGCGGCGCCATCATAGACCTTCATCAGCGTGCCGGTCACCGTCAGGCGGCCCTCGGGGAAGATGCCGATCGGGTTGCCGTCCTGCACCACCTTGATCAGCGACCGTGTCGCCATCGGCTTTGTCGGGTCGAGCGGCAGGAATTTGCACATCTTCAGGAAGGGCCGCACCCACCAGGCCTGGGCGATCTTGTAATCGACGGCAAAGGTGGGCTCTTCCTCGGTGATGGCGAGCGCCAGCGCGCCATCGAGCAGGCTGACATGGTTCAGCGCGATGATCGGCGCGCGGCCGGCCTTCTTGATATTCTCCAGACCCTCGACCTCGAGGCGCATGAAGGCGCGGAACAGGATCGAGATGAAATCGCGGAAGGGATTGGTCGGCAGCGTCTTCAGCATCAGCCAGGCGACAGCAAAATTGATGATGCCAAGGCCGATCAGGATCTGCGGAATGGAGGCGCCGAGCGCCTGGACGGCGGCAACGAGGCCGAGGCCGACGGTGATGAACAGGGCCGAGAGCACATTGGCGGCCCCGATGACGCGGGCGCGGCGGTCCTCATGCGCCCAGGTCTGCAAAGCGGCGAAGGTCGGCACGGCGATGAAGGCGCCAGAGATTGCCATGCCGGCGAGATCGATGGCGACGCGGATGGTATTTTCACCGGCAAAGAAGGTGGCGATGGTCGTTGCATGGCTCACCGAAGCCAGACCCCAGAGGTTCCAGGCGAGATCGAGGCTGAAGAGGCCAAGCAGCGCGGTGCCGACAGGGGCCGGCAGCAGCACGATGCGGCCGGACGACATCCAGGCGGCAATCGCCGAGCCGACAGCGACGGCTATGGCAAAGACGGTGAGATAGGCCGGCACGACCAGCTCGGAGCCGCCGAGCAGCTCGGTGACCATGGTCGGCAGGATGGAGAGAACGAAGGCGCCGACCAGCCAGAACCAGCAGTTCATCAGCGCCGAACGCCACAGGCGTTTATCGGCGCGGATTTCCATGACCAGGGTGTAGCTGGAGCGGATGACATTGCGGTCGATCTCCAGATCCGGCGCCTTGGAGCCGGTGGCCGGGATCATCCGGCTGGCCAGCCAGCAGAGCACCGAAAGCCCCATCATCATCGTGCCGAAGATCAGCACATTGTCGCCGCCGGAGAAGGCGAATGCGGCGATGATCGTGCCGGCGAGGATGGCGATGAAGGTGCCGCCCTCGATCCAGGCATTGGCCTTCGGCAGGTCGCGGCGTTCGAGATGATCGGGGAGGATGCCGTATTTGATCGGCCCGAACAGCGCCGAGACGACGCCGAAGCCGAAGAGTGCTGCCATCAGCACGAAGATGGACGAAAATGCCAGACCGACGACCGCAAGCCCGGCAATGGCGATCTCGCAGCGTTTCAAGAGTTCGGCAATCTTTGCCTTGTCATGCTTGTCGGCCAGTTCGCCGCCGAGCGCCGAGAGCAGCAGGAAGGGCACGATGAGGATGACGCCGGCCAGCGTCACCAGCGCGGCACCCTCGCTCGCCGACATTTTGAAGAGAATGAGGAACACCAGGGTGTTCTTCAGAAAATTGTCGTTGAAGGCCGTGAGGAACTGGGTCCAGAACAGCGGCGCGAATTTCCTTGATGTCATCAGATTGTGTTGCACGGGCTCGTTCCTCTTTCGGCAGGCAGAGAAGGCCACAGAGTTGTTACGCAATAGTTGAGTGCGATAACAACTCTGCAGTGCGGTTAACGAAGATTAATCTTCATCGTTACGATTGAACTTGACCAGCAGTTTCTCGGTGCGGGCATCCTCGACCTTGCGGATCAGCTTCTCGGATTCGGCATTGTCGCGCAGCGTCTTGGTGATATTCACCGTGGTCTGCACCAGCATCAGAATGCCCATGGCGAGATAGCCTTTGCCCCAGAGATCGAGCGGCATCATGTAGAGGCCGAGCGCCAGCATGAAGGCGGCCGCGCCGAAGGAGATGTAGGAGAAGCTGACCCAGCTGGCGGAATGTTTCTGGAAACTGTCGTTCATATCAGTGGTCCCTATGGTTCGATGGATGAATGGTTGGATGGATGCAATTTCAGGCAGCAGGCGTGATGCGGCTCTTCAGCCGCGCCAGCACATCATCGGCGGATGAGCGCAGCGGCGCCCCAAAGCCGGCATTGGCAAGCTTTTCGATGATGCCGGCCGGGCGGATGGAGCCTTCCATGTCTTTCAGGGCTGCGGCCGTCAGCTCATTCTGGCTCTGGCGCAGGCGAAGCCGGGCCAGGGTCTCCTCGGCATCGTCGAGCGTCGCAAGGTCCGGACCGGCAACGACGACATCGAGCTTCTGCGCCTCTTGCGTGGCACGGGCCAGCCGCTCGCCGCGCTGCAGCTCCTGCAGCCGCGCCTCGGAGGCGCGGACGATCGCCTTCAGCTTGTCGATGGAGCTGGTGAACTGACCTTGCGCCTTCTCGGATGCATCGCGCTCGGCTTCGAGATAGGCGATCGCCTCGGCCGCCTCGCGGGCCAGGGCCTCATTGCCCTTCGCCAATGCGGCGGAGGCGCGGTTTTCGAGATCGGCGATGCGGGCGACGATCGCTGCATGCTGCACCCTCTCCTGCTCGTTCTGGGCAATGGCGACCGCGACGCTGCGGCGGGCCGACTGGATCGATTGGGCGGCATCGCGGATCTGCTGGGCAAGCAGCGGCACGGCGTTGCGATCGGCAAAARCCTGTTCGGCATCATGCGCCCTGCCCCGCAACAAAATGGAAATCAGTTTGAACATTTCCTTCCTCCGGTTTATGAACGTTGTTCACGAGAGGTGTTATGCCAGAATCATGAACGACGTTCAAGATAAATTTTGAACGTCGTTCAAAAAATCGAAGTGGAATGGTGAATGGCCGGCAGGCGAGAAGAAAAACGCGAAGACCTGAAGGCCCGGCTGATCGAGGCGGCGCGCGAGCGGATCGCCCGCGACGGGCTGACGAACCTTAGAGCCCGCGACATCACCCAGGATGCCGGCTGCGCGCTCGGCGGCCTCTACACGGTCTTTTCAGACCTCGCCGAGCTCGTCATCCACGTCAACTCCGCCACGCTGAAGGCGCTGGAGGCGAGGCTGACGCTACCCGAAACCAAGGACAAGCCGCCGACCGACCGGCTGCGCAACCTGGCGCAKGGATATCTCAGCTTCGCCGTCGAGCACCGGAACCTCTGGAAGGCGCTGTTCGACCACTTCCCCCCCGACACCAGCCCGACGCCGCAGTGGCATCTTAACGAACACCTCTTCCTGATGGACGTGATCGCCGAACCGCTGGCCGAACTGCAGCCCGACATGCCCCCCGAAGACCGCGCCATCCGCGCCCGCACCTTGTTTGGCGCGGTGCATGGCGTCGTCAGCATCAGCCTCGAAGGCCGCTTCGTCGGCTTGCCGCTGGAGCGGCTGGCGCGTGAGGTGGATGAGCTGGTGCAGACGATCGCGGCGGGGGCGGAGCGGCGGCGTGAAGCGGGCGTGTGAGGTGGCGTTTGGTGAAGTGGCGGGGTCGAGTGGCGCAGGCTGACGTTGCCGTTTTCGCCGAGCCCCACCCCATCCTCCGTCATCCTCGGGCTTGACCCGAGGATCTACACCCGCCGCCATGATGCCGGCGGGCACTGGAGTCAAGCCACTGAAATCACCGCGAAAAATGCCCCTCATCCGCCTGCCGGCACCTCTGCCTGGGTCGAGCCACGTGTCTCGCCCCGTCCTTCGGACCCCCGCAGGCGGGGCGAAGGGGATATGCCGCAACCTCTCCGTCCCCCCCACTAACCTCTCGCGAGGTACGTCCCCTCGCCCCGTTTTTACGGGGAGAGGGTTAGGGTGAGGGGCAGGCATGGGCACGAAGGGGCAGCCGTAAATCTGCGAAGCGCCACCATCGATATTACCGAGCGGGAAAATTCATTAGCCTCAACCCTGCTCCACATCCCGAAATATCCCGATCGGTAAATTCCCATGGATCCTCACCTGGGAGCACGGGAACCCACGCCCCAACTCCCGCATTGAGCAGCCCAACGAAAGCTGCTTGACTGACGCCCTCCACGCCACCGCGAAAGGACACCCCATGAGCCGCATCTTCATCACCGGTTCCACCGATGGCCTCGGCCTTGCCGCCGCCCGCACCCTGATGAAGGAGGGCCATGACGTCGTGCTGCATGCCCGCTCCCGGGAGCGCGCCTCCGCCCTCGCCGAGATTTCGCCCGCCGCCCTCGGCATCGTCATCGGCGATCTCGCCAGCGCCACGGAAACGCGATCGATTGCCGAGCAGGTCAACGCCATCGGCCGCATGGACGCCGTCATCCACAATGCTGGCATCTACCTCGAAAGGAGCCGGGGCGAAACGCCTGATGGCCACGCCAAGACGCTGGCGGTGAATGTGCTCGCCCCCTATCTGCTCACCGCCTGGATCACCCGCCCCGACCGCCTGATCTATCTCAGCAGCGGCATGCACCGCAGCGGCAGCAGCACCCTTGACGATATCGACTGGAAGAAGCGACCGTGGAATGCCAGCCAGGCCTATGCGGAAAGCAAGCTCTATATCGCCACCCTCGCCGCCGCCATCGCCCGCCATTGGCCGGATGTTTTCAGCAACGCGGTGGACCCCGGCTGGGTGCCGACCAAGATGGGCGGCGCCGGCGCGCCCGATGATCTGGAGATGGGGCATCTCACCCAGACATGGCTGGCGGTGAGCGATGATGGTGCGGCCAAGGTGAGCGGCGGGTATTGGTATCACCGGCAACGGCGGGAGGCGGCGGCGGAGGTTGGTGATCGTGCGTTTCAGGATGCGCTGGTGGAGAAGCTTGGCGAACTGACTCGTGTTCGTTTGTTCGCGGAGCGCAAGTAAGAGGCAACTTGCCTTGCCAGGGGGCGGCGACGAGGCAGTGAAGGCCGGGTCGGGATCAAATGGAGACATTATGACAGCGCATATGCACTCACTCACGCTGCCGGGGCCAATGCTGCGGCGGGGCTTCTGGCTCTACGTTTGGGTTGTTGAGACGCCCCAAGGAGATATGCTCTATGTGGGTAGGACAGGCGACAACTCTAGCCCGCACGCGACAGCTCCTTACACAAGGATGGGACAACACCTTGGCTTTGCCAAGAACCAGAACGCTTTGAGGAGGCACCTGAGCGACCGAGGCCTAAAAGCGGAGGACTGCGCTTCCTTTGACCTCGTCGCATTCGGCCCGCTGTACGACGAGGTGGAAAAACGGGAGGGTCTTTCCCGAGCTGATCTGATGAAGCTCCACGTGCCAACTAGAGATATCGTCGGGGCACTAGAAAAGGCCTTAGCAGAGGAACTGAAGGCAGCGGGATATGATGTCCTCAACACGGTCAAGTCAAAACACCCACCCGATCTCGAAGGTTGGAGCGCCGCTCGACAGGCATTTTCGCAGCGGTTTCCAAAGCTCCGCGAGCGGTATGATTGAGGTGACTCTATCGAGCCACTTTCCTGTAGCCACTACTCGGCCAAAGCCATCAAGGCGCCCCTGCAACCTCCCGTAACAACACCTCTGCCTGCGCCAGCACGGTCTGAACCGCCTCCTGCTCAAGATCAGGCGGATAGCCAAACTTCTTCAAAATTCGCTTCACCAGAACTCGCATCTTCGCGCGAGCGCTCGCCTTGTGCTGCCAATCTACGGTCACGGACTTGCGCATCTGCTCAACGAGTTCATGGGCTATGACTCGAAGATGTTCACTGCCCATCGCCTCCACTGCACTGTCGTTACTAGCCAGTGCGTCGTAAAAGGCCTCTTCTTCGGGAGATAGTCCCAAAGTTGCGCCGCGAGCCAAGGCAGCTTTCATATCCTTGGCCATCGCGACCAATTCTTGGATCATTTCGACGGTGGAGATTGTGTTGGCATGGTAGCGGGCCACCGCATCCTCCAGTCGCTTGGAGAATGCCTTAGATTGAACAATGTTGGATTTCGAGCGGCTCTTGATCTCGCCATTTAGCAGCTTCTTCAGCGCTTCCAATGCGAGGTTCTTTTTCTCCATGCGCTGCACGTCGGCGAGAAACTCATCCGACAGGACGGAGATGTCCGGCGACTGCAATCCGGCAGCTTTGAGAATGTCGACGATCTCGGCATTGGCGACCGCCTGATTGAGGAGTTGCTCGACAGCCAGTGACTTCGCCTTATCCGACATCTTACCGGTGGCAGTGGTCTTCACCAGCGCAGCGCGTACCGCCTGGAAGAAGCCGACCTCGTCGCGGATTTCCGCCGCGGCATCGCTTGCAGAAGCCAAGGCATAGGCCTTGCTCAATTCCAGCACGACGTCCTGGTAGCGGCGATGCGCTTTCTTCTTCGCCTCGATGCCCTCGACTTTGGCGGCTTCTTTCTCCAGCCACTTCAGTATCGAGTCGATGCCGTCAGCCAGGGCCTTTAGGCGCTGCTGCGGGGGACCCACGATACCGAGGCTGTAGTCGTGGCCGTTAAACATGGCACGAACGATCTCATACTTCTCCAGAAGAACCGCAACAGCTTCCTCCTCGTCTATACCGGTCTTGTCGCGATCGGACTGGGAGTATTGCGCCAGAGCGTTCTTCAGGTTCTGGGCAATGCCGATATAATCGACGATCAGCCCGCCCGGCTTGTCCTTGAAAACTCGGTTGACGCGGGCGATCGCCTGCATGAGGCCGTGGCCACGCATCGGCTTGTCGATGTACATGGTATGCATGCAGGGTGCATCGAAACCGGTCAGCCACATGTCACGCACGATCACGAGCTTTAGCGGATCATCAAGTTTCCGGGCGCGCTTGGCGAGATCGTCCCGCCGCTTCTTGTTGCCGATGTGCGGTTGCCATTCGAGAGGGTCGGAGGCAGAGCCCGTCATCACGATCTTGACTGCACCTTTGTCGTCATCGTCCGAATGCCAATCAGGCCGGAGCGCAATGATCTCGCTATAGAGATCTACGCAAATGCGGCGGCTCATACAAACCGCCATAGCCTTGCCGTTCATGCCCTCGATGCGGTGCTCAAGGTGAGCGACGAGATCGGCTGCGATCTGGACTAGGCGCTTCTTCGAACCAACCAGCCGCTCAACCGTTGTCCACTTGGCCTTTTGCTTCTCCTGCTCGCTCAACGTCTCGTCTTCGAGTATGGCCTCGATCTCGGCATCGATCTTCGGCTTCTCGCCCTCGTTCAATTCGATGCGGGCCAGCCGGCTCTCGTAGTAGATCGGAACCGTCGCCTTGTCCTCGACCGCTCGGCTTATGTCGTAGATGTCGATATATTCGCCGAAGATTGCTGGCGTGTTGACATCCTCCGCCTCAATCGGCGTTCCGGTGAAGCCGACGAAGGAAGCGTTCGGCAGCGCTTCCCGTATGTAATGGGCGTAGCCATAGCGCCGCTTGCCGGTTTGCTTGTCCAGCTTGGCGTCAAAACCGTATTGGCTGCGGTGCGCTTCATCTGCCATGACGATCACGTTGCGGCGATCAGTCAGCGTAGGAAACCGTTCCTCGCCGGCGTCGGGCGTGAACTTCTGTACGGTCGTGAAGATCACACCCCCCGATGCCCGGTTCAGCAGCCGCCTCAGATCGTCCCGACTCTCGGCCTGCTCAGGCGTCTGGCGGATGAGATCGCGGCAGAGGCTGAACGTCCCGAAGAGCTGATCGTCCAGGTCATTGCGGTCGGTCAGCACTATCAGCGTCGGGTTCTCAAGTTCCCGCGAACGGACGATCAAGCCGCCGAGAAATGCCATCAGAAAACTCTTGCCGGAACCCTGGGTATGCCAAATGACGCCGATCTTACGATTGCCCTCCGGCTTGACCGCGTCGATCGCGCTGGCAATCGCTTTCCTGGCGCCGTAAAATTGGTGATAGCCGGCTATGATCTTGAAGGCACCCGTGCCCTGGTCGCCGAAGACGATGAAGTCGCGGATGAGGGCCAGGAATCGTTCCTTGTCGAAGACGCCTCGCAATAGCGTGTCCATTTCATAGGGACCATGCGGCGTGAAATCCCCATCCGCACCAGTGATTGAGCGCCAGGGCATGAAACGCTCCTCGTCTGCCGTCAGCGAACCTATGCGGGCCAACATGCCATCGGAGGCCACCATCACGGCATTGGTGCGAAAGAGCGACGGGATTTGCTTCCTATAAGTCTGAAGCTGCTGGTAGGCCTGGCCGACGGTGGCGCTCTCGCTCGCCACATTCTTCAACTCGATGATGCCGAGCGGCAACCCGTTCACGAAAACCATCACGTCCGGCCGTCTTGTGTACTTGCCTTCAGCGACTGTGAACTGGTTGGTCACGAGGAAGGCGTTTTTCTCTGGATGCTCGAAATCGATCAACCAAAGTTTGTCACTCTTACCCCCCCCATCACCGATGCCAAATTCGACATCGACGCCCTCGGTGATCAGCCGATGGATGCGACGATTCTCCTCAATCAGTGAGGGGGTATCCGCAATCGAGAGCTGACGGATCGCCTGCTCGCGAGCACCGGATGGAATGGTCGGATTCAGTCGCTCAACTGCAGCGGCAAGAACATCAGAGAGCAGCACGTCTCGGTATGCAAGACGGGCCGGAGCAGTTCCATCGGGGGAGATAACTGCCGATGGCTGATAATCGTATCCGAGTTCACGAAAGGTGGCGATGACGACTTCTTCGACCAGGCCCTCGGAGAAGCCGGAAGGAGACGCTGACGTTTGCTGATAGAGGACGTCTTCCATGGGGCCTCTCCCGCCRTTCGTCTCAGACGAATCGTTCCTTGATGTAGGTGATGGCTTGGTCTCCGCTCATCTCACGTGATGAGTTGCCATTGCGGACATAGAAGCGATCCTGGGCGGTCCCGCCCTTGTCCGCCAGCTTAATGTAAATGGGCTTGTTCGCCGAGAGGATCTCGACGCGGCAGATTTCCTTTTCTTCGATTTCGGGAAACGACAGCTTCACCTTGGTCGCGGCAAAAGCCTCACCAAACGTGTTGATAATCAGCGTCTTGAGGTGCAGTTCGAATTTGTCACGGTTGGCGCCATTGAGGGCTTTGTAGTCGTTGTCCAGGCCGGAAATGTCGCCATTGTCGGCGACGCCGATCAAAAGCGTGCCGCCTTGGGCATTTGCGAAGGCGGCGATCGTCTTCATGATCACCCCTTCCAGCTCCTTGTTCACATTGCCCTGTTTAATGTCCCATCGAAGGGTTTGCTTGAACTCGACTTCGTCGTTTTCACCCTCAGCAATCAAGTCCTCCAGCGAGATGCCTTCGGCAACAGCATGTGTTTCCGCTAAACCCTCGAGCCAGGCATTCAAGCTGTCGGCGAGCGTTTTACGGCGCGTCTTGAGGAACAGATCGTAGTTCTCGATCCGCCACAGCTCCTGATCCCCGGGGATAAGCTGCAGCTCAAGCGCATTCGGCTGATTCTGGGCAACACCGAAGAGATAGGCTTCCGTTTCCTTAGCACCCTTAGAACGATTGGCAATCTGGGTCAGGATGGCGCGGTTGGTCAGCTCTTGCGCCAACTGGTAGCGAAGCCTGTTCTCCTGTCCGTACCCCGCCGCCTTCAGGTTGGCGAAGGCAAAGATGTGGTCGTATTCCAGCTTGTACTTCTCGCCCATCGGCTGGTGAATGGAGACACCGGTGGTGAGGCACTTCGCCCCACGGCTCTTCAAGTGCCAGCGCAGGAGCCCGAAGAGCGGGTGCTGGATCGCGCTACCGACGAACTCATCAGGGGTTATGGCAATGTTGCCGCCACGGTCCTCCCGGATGACGTCGAGCAGCCGATCAAAGGGGGTGTCGGAGGTGGCGACGATCTTCAGATCGTGGTCCAGCTTTTGCGGAAGCTGGCTCACGTAACGGCGCCGAACCTGCGAGTAGTAGAACCATTTCACGACCTTTTGGATGTCGTTGTGGCTAAGATTGCAGTTCATCCGATGGCAATAGGCGACGATCGGGATGACGGCGTAGATCGAGTTGATCTCATCGGTATGGTCGACGAATGCGTGACCGCGCAGCAGGTTGGCCACATAGTCGAGGACCTTTCCGTCCAGTGCTTTCCATACCTCGCGGATAGCGTCGTTGTTGTCAGCGGAATGCAGCTTGCGCATATCCGAGCCGCCCTGATGCAGTATGGCGAGCAAGGCATAGACGATGAAGTCGAGCTTGAAGACGAAGCCGTTCTTCTTCAGTGCGTCGAGCTTTTTCTTGAAAGCCTCGCGGGCCTGAGGCCAGTATCCGGAGATCTGGGCCAGTGCCAGTTCGGCGTCCGTCAAAGCCACGCCACCGGCATTGACGATGTAGAAGATGTCGATGGCCTCGCGTAGAGAGGCCTTTATCGGAATGTTCTGCTCAGGAAAATCTCGATCGAGGATGCCCTGGACTGCAGAAAAGGCATCATCGATCTTGTCTTCATCCTCACGCGAAACCTCGCGCCCGGACTGTTCAAGTTCCCGAACCACATCGCGTGCACGCTTTGCACGGCTGAATATATCCGTAACATTTAACCAGCGTGGATCGCTCTCCATGCGCTTCTGATAATACTCGATCTCTCGTGTCTCGACGTTGATATGAAGCCCGCGGGTATCCTCGGTAATCTCTTCAAGGGTGTAGTATGGCGGCAGTTTGCCCCGGATGAGCATGTAAAGCGTCGTGACACGCTGCTGGCCGTCGAGAAGAATCTTGATCGCTCCCTGAAGAGGGTCATAGACGTGATCGCCCTTCAATTCCGGTGGCTGGTTGGTGTCCCAAGTCAGAATGGTCCCGGTTGGATAGCCTTTGATCATGGAGTCGATCAGCAGCTTAGCGTCCTTCTTCTTCCAGACATATTCCCGCTGAAAGGCCGGCACAAAGAGTTGCCGCTCGTCAATCTTATCCAGAATGCTGTTGATTTTCATGGGGTCTCACAAAAGAAGCGATCCAACGGGAAATCATGTGATCAGGCTCGACGATCTGTATCAAGCTGTCGGCAATCTATTAAGATCCGGCCAATAACAGGGACCGGTTGATAGCCTAATGGAAGGTCAAGTGAAGCACGAACATCGTACTCGCGGTCTCCGTCCGGATATTCCCGTGACTCTGTGCTGACAATAAAGGGTTCCCGCGTTTTGAGCGCCGTTTCGCGCGTATCATCTTGCCCGTTCAGAAATGCGATACTTGGAAACGGAGATCTTTGAGCCAATCTCTCGCAGACTAAGAAGTGCCATGGAACAGTGACCCGCTCGAGAGAGTAGAAATATTTGCTTCCTTGGGCTTTGATGTCACTCGCCAACCCGACGAGACATCCAGCCTGGTAGTTGGGCGGCATCGACGCCGCCGTCCAGGTGCTTCTGGCCGGTTCCGCACTATAAAAACAGTAAACCGGAAGCAGTCCCTGCAATGTCGCATCAGCAATCAGCATGTCGATTTGAGGATGCGGTGCAGTTTTGGCCTGCTGCGAGTAGAGCCTTTTGATCTGCAGTCCATTTTTCGCCAATCGCTTGGCCTGAACACGCATTTTTAGCGTGTATTTTCGTCCGATGATGTGCCACTCCCAATCAGCGCCATTCATGGCTTCCCTTGGTTTGGAGAAAGTCTGGATGTCAACCATACCGGAATGGCGACTCCAGATTTGTAGGAGGGTACCTTCGGTGATTGTTTCTTCGCCATACGAAATATGGCTTCCGTAAGCCAGCTCCAGGTTCCGGGAAATGGCATCTCCGAATTCGAGAAATGTTTGGCAGAGATTTAGGTTCGCCCAACTCACTGCGCAGCCTCCATCAGTCCCTCGGCTTCGGTCAGGCGGATTGCTCCGGACATGAGTTTGGGAAGGAGCAGGTCGCGGGTGGCTGCAAGGGTCTGGCTCTGGCGGGAGTTATTCTCAATGGCCTGATAGAGCGGTGCCGCAGTTTCTTCGAACGCCTCGGCAACCGCTTCCGCATCAATCACCGAACCCGTTGCGAGCGTCTTGGTTGTGATGGTATCGAAAACGGATCCATGTGCAGCCTGCACCAATTGCCCGAWGAGCGACCCGAACATGTTGTAGAGAAGAAAAGGTCGACCGGCGGCACTGTTCAACGCATAGCAAGTCTGGTTCATCGCCATATCGTCGCCAAACATACAAAAGCGGCCTGTCGTCGCCCCGCGTGCCACAACCACGGTGGAGAGCTTCGGAACCATCTTTGTGCTGCTATTGGCTAGTCCATTATCCGTAATATTGCGCTCAGTTGTCAGCAGATATGTTTCTCCGCACTGGCTAACGTCTTTAGCACTCGCCCATGGGACACCTCCGCCCCAGTATTCTGGCCTCTCGGTTTTGGGTGTGCCTCCTGAGATTAGCCGAGCCTCGCTCAACAGAGCTTTCTGACTCCACCCCTCCGGCAGACCGTCATCGCCTAGCTTGGCAGGGAAGAGATCGGCAAGGACTTGCGCCCGCGCGGCTTCCTGCAAGAGGCCGCCGATGATCTCGACAGGATCGGTTGCGCCCACCAGCTTGCGGCGGGTGGGGCCGAAATCCACGAACCAGTCGCGGAAGATCGCTTGCGCCATCGCCTCCAGCGTCTCGTTCATCCGTCGGTTCAGTTCGACCTTGTCGTCGAGGTCATCCAGGACAGCGGCAATCCGAGCTTGCTCTCCCTTCGGGGGAATCGGCAGCAGGAATTTCGGCACATCCGCGCAACGTAGGCTGTTGAATACGGCTCCTACGTTCATGAACTTCTCTATCTGTTCCCACCAGAGCGGACCGCGTGCTAACCATCGCAGGAACTGCGGGAGGACAGTCCTCCCGTCCGCACGAAGCAAAACAAGATTCTGCCCCAAGGCGAAGTCGCGGCCATCCCTTGCTACTGCGGTAACTCCGGGATTGGTCCGCCGGGAAAGCACGACGTCATGAAATCGAGGTCGGGCTTTCTTGGTCCAACTCTCGAAGTCAGTAGCGGAGATTTGCCGGGCCGCGTTGAAGTCGATGTGGCCGTCCTTCATCTGTGGGATAGCCACATAGGGATATCCCATCTCGACAGGCTGAGGTGTTGCGTGCACGCAGTCGATCAAAACGACACCAGCTTGCCGTAGGGTCATAGGCTGCCATTCAGTCATCTATCTGAGACTCCCGACAAAGCCGCCTCGATCCGATCCTCTAACACTTGGCCTTCAGCAAACTGCCCAAGCAGGGTCTCCCTCAACCCCTCGAACTTCTCTGCAAACGAAATCCCGTCATCCTCGGCATCCTCCGCGCCCACGTACCGGCCCGGTGTCAGCACGTGGCCATGCTCACGAACCAGCTTCAAATCGGTCGATTTGCAGAAGCCCGGCTCGTCTGCATAATCCGTCCAGCCATTCTTCGCCCGTGTTTCCGGCTTTGAGCGCCAGCGGTGATAGACCCCGGTGATTCTCTCGACATCCTCTGCCGTGAACTCTCGGCGGACACGGTCTACCATGAAGCCGAGCTTGCGGGCATCGATGAAAAGGAGTTCGCCACGCCGGTCGCGATGGCCATTGGCGCTCTTGTCGCGAGCCAGAATCCAGAGGCAGGCAGGAATCTGGGTGGAATAGAAGAGCTGGCCCGGCAGGGCCACCATGCAATCCACCTGATCCGCGTCGATCATCGCCTTGCGGATATCACCCTCGCCGGATTGCTGTGAGGACATGGAGCCATTGGCCAGCACTACGCCAGCCGTGCCACGCGGGGCGAGATGGTGGAGGATGTGCTGCAGCCAGCCATAGTTGGCATTGCCGTTGGGCGGATTACCGAACTTCCAGCGGGCGTCTTCGGCCAGCCGCTCGCCGCCCCAGTCGGAAATGTTGAAGGGCGGGTTGGCGAGGATGAAATCGGCCTTCAGGTCCGGCAGCTCGTCGCGGTGGAAACTGCCCTCGTTGTTCCAGCGAATATCGGCGTCAATGCCCCGCACGGCGAGGTTCATCTTTGCCAGACGCCAGGTGGTGTGGTTGATCTCCTGACCATAGACGGCAATGTCATCGCGCCGTCCGCCATGCTCCTCGATGAATTTTTCCGATTGCACGAACATGCCGCCCGATCCGCAGCACGGGTCATAGACGCGGCCCTTATAGGGCTCCAGCATCTCGACCAGCGTGCGCACCACCGAACGCGGTGTGAAAAACTCGCCGCCACGCTTGCCTTCGGAGCCGGCGAAACCGGATAAGAAATATTCGTAGACGCGGCCGAGCAGGTCCTTTGCCGTATCCTTGCTGTCATGCAGCCCGATATTGGAGAAGAGATCGATCAGCTCGCCGAGCATGGTCTTGTTGAGGGTCGGCCGGGCGTAGTTCTTCGGCAGCACGCCCTTCAGGCCCTCGTTGGACGGCGCCTACTCGATCTCCTCCATGGCCTGGTCGATCAGCTTGCCAATCTCCGGGCGCTTGGCATTCGCCTGCAGGAAGCTCCAACGTGCCTCCTTGGGCACCCAGAAGACGTTCTCGGCAAGGTACTCTTCCGGGTCTTCCGCATCCGCATATTCGTTAGCTTCGAGCTTTCCGTGCAGCTCATCGAAGGCCTCGGAAATATACTTCAGGAAGATGAGGCCAAGCGCTACATGCTTGTATTCCGAGGGTTCTAAGTTGCCTCTAAGTTTGTCAGCCGCCTTGAAGAGCTCAGCCGTAAAGCTGAGGTCACCATTATTTTCTTTCGCCACGTATGCGCTCCCGATTATTGAGCCGACGATAGCAGTGAGGCAGGCTGTGTAAAGGGCGAAAGGCAAGCCTCAGTTGTCTAGCCACCGTGTACTGTCCACGTGTACCACCGCAGCAACATATCGATCCTTAGGTAATGATTTTATTTGATATAAGAGAAAATGGCTGGGGCGCCTGGATTCGAACCAGGGATGACGGTACCAAAAACCGTTGCCTTACCGCTTGGCGACGCCCCACCAGAGCTTGAGCGGAAACCGCTTGCTCAAATCGACGCCTGATTAGCAAAGCTCTTCGCCTGTCACAATGACTAAGTTTAACCTGGCGCAGATTTATGCGCTGCGTAGCGGCCGCCGTCATGCTAGGAATTGGCGACGTCATCGGCCCGAGATCATTCCTTCATGGACAGTCCCGCATTCGACCTCGCTTTCGAGCCGGCCTATGGGCAAGCCGTGCCGGTGGTTTCAGGGGTCGAGCGGATCACCGCGAACAATCCCGGGCCTTTCACCTTTTTCGGCACCAACAGCTATATCGTCGGCTCCGCCTCCGTCGCGGTCATCGATCCCGGCCCGGAGGACGAGGCGCATTTCCAAGCGCTGATGGCAGCGCTTGCCGGCCGCGCGGTGACGCATATCTTCGTCAGCCACACACATCGCGACCACTCTCCCCTCGCCCGCCGGCTGCAGGCGGCAACGGGGGCGGTGACGGTGGGTCAGGGGCCGCATCGGCCGGCGCGGCCGCTGCGGGAGGGCGAGATCAATCCCTTTTCCGAAAGCTCGGATCTATCCTTCGTGCCTGACATAACGCTCAGTGACGGCGAGAGCCTATCGGGCGACGGCTGGGCGCTGAGCGCGGTGCTGACGCCGGGGCATACGGCCAATCATGCCGCTTTCGCGCTTGCGGGCCGCGACATCCTCTTCTCCGGCGATCACGTCATGGCCTGGTCGACCTCGATCGTCGCACCGCCGGACGGGTCGATGGCGGATTATATGGAATCGCTCGACCGGCTGATTGCGCGTGAGGACCGGCTGCTGCTGCCCGGCCATGGCGGGCCGGTGACGGAGCCTGCCGGATTCCTCAGGGCGCTGAAGGCGCATCGGCTCAGGCGCGAGCAGGCGGTGCTGGCGCGCGTGCGGGCGGGCGACACTCAGATTGCCGAGATGGTGAAGGTGATCTATCGCGATACCGATCCGAAGCTGCATGGGGCGGCCGCCCTTTCCGTGCTCGCCCATATCGAGAATCTCATGGAGCGCGGCGAGATTGCGGCCGATGGGCCGCCTTCGCTTGCCGCCACCTACCGGCTGTTGTAAGCGGGAGATGGGGAGATTACCATGACGCGCACCGCTTACAGCTATCGCGACGATGCCGATGTGCCTGATTTTGCCGATGACCAGCCGCTGATCGTCTTTGATGGCGAATGCGTGTTCTGTTCCGGCTGGGTGAAATTCGTGCTGAAACATGACAAACAGCAGCGATACCGCTTCCTCGCGGCGCAGTCGCCGCTGGGTGCCGCGCTCTACCGGCATTACGGGCTCGATGCGCGCGACTATGAGACCAATATCCTGATCGAAGAGGGCCGCGGCTTCTTCAAGTCCGACGGCACGATCCGCATGGTGGCGGGCCTCGGTTTTCCCTACTCGCTGGTCAGGATCTTCCGGCTGCTGCCGCGGCGGGTGGCCGATGCGCTCTATGAATTCATCGCCCGCAACCGGCTGAAGATTGCCGGGCGGCAAAGCTGCATGGTGCCGACGCCGGAGCAGCGGCGCCGCTTCGTCTCATGAGCGCCGACCGGTTTTCACTGCTCATCATCGGCGGCTACGGCACCTTCGGCGGGCGGCTTGCCCGGCTGCTTGGCGATCAACCCAGGCTCAGGCTGCTGGTTGCGGGGCGCTCGCTTGAAAAGGCTGACGATTTCGTTGCGGATCTCCGGACGCCGAAAGATGGTGCCGAGGGCCTGGGAAGCAACAATCTCGGCGCGATGGTGCAGGCAGTGGCCTTCGATCGCGACGGCGATCTCACCGAACAGCTGACGCGACTGAGGCCCGATCTCGTCGTCGATGCCTCGGGGCCGTTCCAGACCTTCAGGGAGGATGCCTATAAGGTGGCCGAGGCCTGCATCGATCTCGACATCGATTATGCCGATATCGCCGACAGCACCGGCTTCGTCGCCGGCATCGGTGGGCTCGATGCCGCGGCCAAGGCCAAGGGCACCTTCGCGCTTTCGGGGCTGAGCAGCCTGCCCGCCCTCTCCTTCGCAGCACTCGATGCGATGGCGCCGCATTTTTCCCGGATCGACAGTGTCGCGGCCGGCATTGCCCCGTCGGCGCATGTGCGGATCGGGCTCAATGTCGTGAGGGCGATCGCGACCTATGCCGGCAGGAAGGTCACCGTGCTGCGCGAGGGACGGCCCGCCGCCGGGCGCGGGCTGATCGATGCGATGCGGGTGACGGTGGCGCCACCGGGGGTTACGCCGCTGCGCAGCCGGAAATTCCTGCTTGTGGATGCACCGGATCTGGCGCTGCTGCCGGCGCGTGCTGCCGATCTCAAATCCAGCTTCACCGGGGTCGGCACCGAGCCGCAGCCGCTGCAGCACTTGCTCAGCCTTGCGGCACGGCTTGTCCGCCTCCGGCTCCTGCCGTCGCTGCTGCCGTTTGCGCGGCTGCTGCAAGGCGCCAGCCATCGTTTCGCGATCGGCGAACATCGCGGCGGCATGTTCGTCCGCGTCGGCGGTCTCGATCACGAGGGACGGAAGCTGACTTCAGGCTGGCATCTGATTGCCGAAGGTGATGACGGGCCGTTCATTCCCATCATCGGCGTCGACGCGCTGGTGCGCCGGCTGCTGACCGGCGTGCGGCCGGAGCCCGGTGCGCGGCCGGCGGCGGGGGAATTGCGGCTTGCAGATTTCGAAGCGGCCTTCCGGCGTTTTCAGATCACATCGGGCATCCGGATGGAAAACGAGGAGGCGCCCCTGCCGCTCTACCACAGGATTCTCGGCAGCGCCTGGGATCGGCTGCCGCCCGCCATATCAGCCCTGCATGCCGGCGGGGCGCGCGTCGCCTCCGGCCGGGCGCGGATCGAGCGCGGCGGCGGGCTGCTGGCGCGGGTCGTCGCCCGCCTCATCGGCTTTCCCGAAGCGGGCTGGGAAGTGCCGGTCACGGTGCGCTTCGCAACCGATGGCGACAGGGAGATCTGGACCCGCGATTTCGGCGGCACGGTCTTCCGCAGCTTCCAGGTCGAGGGCAAGGGCCGCGACCGGCATCTGCTCACCGAAGTCTTCGGGCCGTTCCGGGTGCTGTTGGCGCTGGTGCCGGAGGGAGAGAAGCTGCGGCTCGTCGTGCGCGGCTGGCGGTTTTGCGGGATTCCGCTGCCGCTGTTTCTGGCGCCTCGCGGCGATACCTATGAGGAGGAGCGCGATGGGCGGTTCCACTTTCACGTGGAGATCGGCGGGCGGCTGACGGGGCTGGTGGTGCGGTATATGGGGTGGTTGGTGGTGGAGGAGTGAGCGGTGGCTGCGGGTGATGCCGCCTTGGGAGGTGTGCCCTACCTCACCTTACCGGCGCGCCGTGATACCCCCCTCTGCCCTGCCGGGCATCTCCCCCACAGGTGGGGAGATCACAAGTAGCTTGAACTTCCTGCCCTTCTATCGTTTCGCCGTTCTGGACGTTCATTGTTTGGGGAAGCCGGTGCGCCCAGCCAATCTCCCCACCTGTGGGGAAGATGCCCGGCAGGGCAGAGGGGGGCTGACACGGCACTCCGCTTCGCCGTCATTCCTTCCTCGGATCGATTGCTGCCGCCTGCGGCGGCACGGTAGGGGCGTTCGAAGGCTGAACATCAATCCGTTTGGCTATTGAGCGCGACCACTTGGAAGACCGGCGCGCGCAAGGTCTGCGGCGGCTTGATCGAGAATGGAAGGATCTCGGAAGTTCCAGGCCTGCCGCCACGACTGGATCGTCGCAGCCGGCGTTGACTTGAGCATCTTCTCGACGGCAGCTCGGGCGTCTGCCTGGCGACCAAGACGCATATAGGCAATGGCGAGTTGCAGTGGCGCGTCGGCAAATTCCGTGGTCTTCAGCACCTCAACTGCGTCTTCGTTTCTACCAAGCACGATGAAGATGAAGCCTCGCACGTAGTTAAAGAACCAGGACAATCCCGGATCCCGAGCGGCTGCAGAGTCGGTCAATTCCAACGCCTTTTCGGGTTGACCGGCCTGTAGGAAAATACTTCCTGCATCGGTGAGGGTGAAGGCATTGTATGGTGCTGCCGCAATGGCCTTGTTCATTTCCGCAACAGCCCCATCATGGTCCCCCTTGAGCGTTAGAAGCCACGCACGGAGCCAGTGTGCCAATCTCGCTACCTGCGGGCTCAGGTTCTTGTTTGAGAGGACCTTGTCGGCCAGTCGGCCCGCGTCCTGAAGATCAGCCTGCGGGTCAGAACTGTAAAGCAGCCCAACCTTCATCCAGTGAGACCACCCCAACTCCACGGTCAATAAGGGGGAGTCGGGGAACACCTGCAGCCCCTGTTGCGAGATGTCACCTGATCGCTCGAGACCTTCCTTCGTGAAAAGGTTCAATTGGCTTTCGGCGCGCAGGTAGTAGTCGTATTCAGCCAGGTTGGTGCTGTCCTTGCCCCAGGCCTGACTGTAGTCCGCTTTGCGAATGGCTCCCCATTCGCCCGTCATCGCCCCCACAATCTTGCCGGTCAACTCATCCTGAAGCGCCCATGGGTCGATTCCGGCCTTGTCGAAGCGGTCTGCCCAAACATGGTCCCCCGTCTCAGCGTCGATGAGTTCCGCAACGATGCGCACCCTATCGCCTTCCTTGCGCACGCTGCCTTCGACGATATAGCCAACGCCCAACTCCTTGCCGATCTGGCGGACGTCACCTTCCTTGTCCTCATACGCAAACGATGACGTTCGCGAGACGACCGCGATATCAGCAAAGCGCGAGAGGATAGCGATGAGGTCGTTCGCCACCCCTTCTCCCAAGTATCCCAGGCTCTCGTCGGCACTCAGATCCTTGAAAGGAAGCACGGCGACGGATGGGATCGTACTGGAGACTGCAGGGGAGCGCGCTGTCAGTGGATAGTACAGCGCCATCCAGGCGGCCACCACGGCCACAATGGCTGCCGCGACTCCGAGTGCCCACCACGGACGGCCGATCCCGCGCTTGTGCGGAAGGCGTCGGCGTGGCGAGGCGTCGATGCGTACGTAGTAGACGTCGACAAGCTCTTCGATGTTCTTGACCTTCCGCTGCCCGGCAGAGTCGAACGCAAACGCGAGCTTATTCTCGACTTCCTTCGCCACCTTGCCTGAAACACAGATCCCGCCTGGGGGGGCGAGTTGCTCCAGCCTGGCCGCGACGTTCACACCTTCGCCATAGCGGTCATCGCCGTCCATGATCACTTCGCCGAGGTTGATGCCGATGCGGACGTTGAGTCTCTCCTCCTCCGCTACAGAAGCGTTGCGCTCCGCCATTCCGCGCTGGAGAGATACGGCACACTCGACAGCGTCGACCACGCTGCCGAACTCCGCGAGGAGGCCGTCGCCCATGAGCTTGAAGACCCGCCCATGATGCCCCGCAATCTCGGGCTCAAAAAGCTCAGTGCGTCGGGCTCGAAGGCGGTCAAAGGTGCCCGCTTCGTCTTGCTCCATAAGTGCGGAGTATCCGACTACGTCGGCGGCCAGGATTGCAGATAATCTGCGTTCCATGTCTTCGCTCCCAACAGGAATTCCGCGCTAAACACCGTACATGATTTTGCTGCACGTTTCACGCGCGGCCGCAGAGTCAATCCAAGGAGCTGGGTCTTGGTCTTCCGTTTGCTTCACTGGTTTACGACAGCGTGACGCAGCTCCGTCTTTTCACACGGTGCGTGAGGCTGAGGCCGCATGGCAGTCGAGACGCAATAGCGATGGGTACGGTTCGCGCGGTGCTAGATTCGGCCGCGCCGTTGACGCCTCGAGGAACCAGCGTTTGGTGGCAGTTGCTACCTTATAGCGCGAGTTTGCCGCACCGTATCCCGGCCCTTCGCTTTGGGCTCAGGGCGTTCGCAACTGCAATCGATTCACTGGATCGATTGCTGCCGCCTGCGGCGGCACCGTTGCTCACCCACCCGCAATCCCTAGCAATTCAGCATCCAGCGCCTTCAGAAAATCGCCGGCGATTTCGGCGCTGAAGCCGAGGTCGTGTTGGCCGTAGCGGGAGGCGACGCGGATGTCGACGAAGGTGGTTTCGGCCTCTTCGCGGAGCCGAATGAGGATATCGAAGCGCAGGCCGAGGATCAGCGTGCGGGTGGTGCCCTGCAGCGTCACGCCGGTGGCGCCGCGGATCAGCTTGGCGACATCATCGTCATAGGGGCGCGGCGTCGGCACGGGGACGATATCGGGCGCGTCGGCCACGGCATCGTCGCTCGCCGGCGGCGGCTTGACCGGTCTGTCCTCGGGATCGCGGCCCGGCTCGGTGTCGCCACTACTCTTCGTGATGGTAATGCCGCTCATCTTGGCGACCTTGCGCACCGCTTCCAGAACGCGGTCGAGCGCGCCCTCATAGCGCCGGCCGGTCAGTTCGGGATAGGCGGCGAGCTGCTTTTCGCGATCCTCCGGCGTCACATCAGCGTTGCGCTTCAGCCAGATCTGGTCGGAATAGGGCGGCGACAGCCAGTCGGGTGCGGAGACCGGATCGGTGGAGACGTCGTAGATATCAGGCAGTGTCAGATAGTGCTCGGTGGCATAGGCGCCGAGCCCGAGCGGAAAGGCGGCATAGATCAAAGCCGCCAGCGCCGCCAGCCCGCCTTCGGCCCCCGTCATCCAGAGGCTGCGCAGGCCGAGTGCTGCCAGCATGGCGGCGAGCAGTGCGCCGCCGGCGGCGGCAATCAGCAGCAGCACCAGATAGGGTGTGGCGAGGCCGCCGAAGCGGTGGGCAATCATCACAGCCAGCGCCAGCACCAGGGAAAACGCCCCGAGCAGCCGCGAAAAGCGGGCGGCGTTGGAAACGGGGCGGTCGAAGCGGATGGCCATCAAACTTACCGGTTGCTCTTCAGCGCCCGCGCGTTCGACCACGCAAATCGCCTCACCCCTGTTTAGAGCATGATGCCGAAAAGTGTGAAGCGGTTTTCGGACGACATCATGCTCTA
>NZ_JBFUAY010000042.1:0-45366 GCF_056406015.1 Rhizobium sp. P1_E1
GGCGAGCGTGATGCTGGCGGCTGTGGTTTCCTCCACCATCGAGGCGTTCTGCTGGGTCACCTGGTCGAGCTGGCCCATTGCCGAATTGACCTCCGACAGGTTCGTCGCCTGTTCGCGCGCCGAGGCCGCCAGCGCTTCCATGCGCTGATTGATATCGGCAATGAAGCGGCCGATATCGCCAAGCGCTGCGCCGGTGTGGCTGACCAGTTCAACGCCGCTGGCGACGTTGGCGGATGCCCGCCCGATCAGGTCCTTGATCTCTTTGGCGGCTTGGGCCGAGCGTTGCGCAAGTTCGCGTACTTCCTGGGCGACAACGGCGAAACCTTTGCCGGCTTCGCCGGCGCGGGCGGCCTCCACACCGGCGTTGAGCGCCAGCAAATTGGTCTGGAAGGCAATCTGATCGATGACGCCGATGATGTTGTTGATCTGCTTGGAGGATTCCTGGATCTGATCCATGGCCTCGACCGTCTGGGCCACCACCTTGCCCGAAGCCATGGCGCTGCGGTTGGCGTCGTCGGCGACGCTGCGAGYCTCTTTGGCGATCTCGAAAGCTTCCGTGACCTTGGCGGTAACGGCGTTCAGCGCCGCGGCGGTCTGTTCGAGCGTCGCCGCCTGCCGTTCGGTGCGGCCGGAGAGTTCGTTTGAGCCGTTGCTGATTTCGCGAGTGCCTGAATTGATGATCGAAACGCTTTCGGAAACGGAAAGAAGCGTATCGCCGAGTTGCTTGACGGAGGCGTTGAAATCATGCCTCAGCGGCTCGAATTCCGGCGCGAACGCATCCGCCAGCTTGAAGGCGAGATCGCCCTGGGCGAGCCGCTTCAGGCCGGCGGCAAGGCCTGAGGTGGCGACCGTCAGCCGTTCCGCCGCGCTCAGCTCCGCCTGCTCCTGGTCCGCCAGCCGGTTTGCTTCCGCCAGGCGACGGTTCTCCTCGGCCTCGCTTTCGAGTTGTCCGCGGGCGATGGCATTCTGACGGAAGACTTCCACCGAACCGGCCATCAGGCCGATTTCGTCGCGACGCCCCGCATAGGGGATCACCTTATCCGTCTCACCGGCTGCGAGTTCCTGCATGGATTGGGTGATGCGCTGGATCGGGCGCGACACATGCCGGGCGATGGCGATGAGAATGCCGAGGCCAACGATCGCGGCAATGGCCCCCAATGCCAGTTCGATTTCGATCTTCGATTCCAGCGCGCTGCCGGCGGCAGCGACGCTCTCGGTTGCTATTTTGTCGACGATCGTATTGACGGCGGCAATGCCGGTAAGGATCGCCTGCTGCGAGCGCGCCAGCTTCTCGGCCGTCGGGACTTCGTCCGCCTGCTGCAGCCCGAGACTGATCCTGACGTCCTTTTCCCAGGCATCATGGGCCTGGCGGAGCGACCGGACGCCCTCGGTCAGTGAACCGGCGAGATCGACGCTGCCAAGCTTATCGAGCGACTGCACCAGCGCGCCGTTGCTCTCTTCGAACCCGGCCTTGATCTCGGCCGCCGGGACGAAGTTCGTCATCGACAGCACCCGGTCCACCACGGAAGTGGCTTCCTTGAACTGCTGTTCGATATGGGCCGAGGCTATCTTGGCGTTCACCGCCTCCTGCACCACCGCAGCGACCTGGGTCTGGCCGAGGATCGCCTGGTAGCCGATCAGGAATGCGCTGCCGAAGCCGACGACGATCGTGACCACCATCGGAGCGAGAATCTGCATGCGTATGGAGAGTTTCATTGCCTGCACCTCAGTTCGGCAGCGTCGGCAGGGGGATGTCTTGCTTTTCGGCTGTCAGAGTTCCCAAGAACGCGATCAGATCTTTGTTCTCCTGGTCCGTCAGCAGGAAGGGAGACATCGCCCGATCAAGGGACGGACGGCTGACGCCGCCGCTTTCATAATGGACGATCACCTCGTCCATGCTCTTCAGGCTGCCGTCATGCATATAGGGGCCACGGTAGAGCGTGTTGCGCAGGCCGGGCGTCTTGAAGGCATATTTGTTGTCAGGGCTGCTCGCATCGATCTTGTAGCGGCCGATATCGTCGCTCGGCAAGCCGATGTCATGGAACTTGTTGTCGGTGAAGTTCCAGCCTGTGTGGCAGGAGGAACAGCCGGCGGCGCCGGTGAACAGCTCGAAGCCCCGTTTGGCGCTGTCGGAGACCGCCTTCTCGTCGCCGTCCACCCAGCGGTCGAAGGGCGACCAGTTGGAAACCACTGTCCGCTCATAGGTGGCGATCGCCGTCAGCATCGTCTCCTTGGTGACGCCCTTGTCAGGGAATACCTCGTCGAACCACTTCTTGTAATCAGGTATGCCCTGCATTTCGGTCACGGCGGTGTCGAGCTTGCCGTTCATTTCTGCGGCAGCCGTAATCGGACCTGCCGCTTGCTCCTCCAGGTTCGGCGCGCGGCCATCCCAGAAGAAGGGCGAGACCCAGGCAACATTCAGGACCGTCGGCGCCTGGCGCGCGAGCGCGGTATTGGCCGCGCCGATCGGCGTCGTCACCGGTGTCTCGAAGCCGAAGGAAGGGTTATGACAGCTGGCGCAGGTCATGTTCTTGTTGCCGGAAAGCCGCGGGTCGAAGAACAGCATCTTGCCGAGCGTCGCCAGTTGAGGGGAGTAGGCCGTCACGCCCTCGAAAGGGACTGTCAGCGGCCGCTTATACGCGGAAAGATCGGCGGCCGCGCCAGGCTGGACGACGGCCAATGCGAGTAAGGAGGCTGCAATCAGGAAACGCATCGTTCTAGCAAGTCCGAACTTGGTTCTGGATTATGCTAAAATTAGCGTCATTACGTTAAATCTATGTAAAGCAATCAATACCTGAGTTACACACGAAAGTTTGGGGCCAACGTGACGCTCGCGGATATTGATCGCCCCGAAAGACAATATCATGCTCCAACTATTGCCCTTCAGAATGACGACCACGGTTCCGGCCTTGCTTGGCGCACTCAGGAACGAGCCGAGCAAATGTCGAGATATGAGGCTTTGAGGAGATCGACCAGCTGGAGCCAGCGAAACGATCTATGCAAACTGGAAAAGTTCTCCGCACCATCACGCGGCAAACTGCAAACGACTTCAAGGTAGCTTGTTTGAGCAAACCTCATCCCCGCTCTAGCTGACGGCGCTTCTCTTGCCGAGGAGGGCTGCGCGGATCTGTTCGCTTTTGCTCAACGAGGGAGGAGGAACCGGTGGTGTCGGCTCTGGCGCGTCTGTCTTACCGGTGGTCTGCTTGACGCTCAGGAAGCGTTTTTGCGCGACCATCCGGTCTTCGGACGACAGTGGTTCGACGGGTTCGCCGTCAAGGCCGTGGCGCATGGAATCGGGCTGGGCGCTGGCAAAATAGTAGCGCCGGCAGTGGACATAGGCAGCGGTCGCCCGCCGCAGCGTCGTGACGCCGGCATCGGGCTTCAGGAGCGGTCGGAGTTCATTGAAAAGGCCGACGGCAAAAGGGAGGACCGGATCTCCCGCCTTGGCCGGAAGGACGCCGACTGGCCGGATCAGCAACGTGCTGATCGCGTTTGCCTTCTCCACGTCGAGCTCGGTTGCCGCAATCGGTCCGCGGCTGATCTTCCAGGGCTTGTCCATGCGTCCTCCATGTAACGTCCATAGCGACCGACTGTGATAGTATCTTGACGGACAGGGTGAGCAACGGAAGTCGCACATCGTCGGTTCCACTGCAAGCCTGCGAACGCAGCGCGGGAGCCCTGTGGCGAAATGCCGTTTCCCAGAGCTAATGGAGCCTGGTGTCGTCGGCTGCCATTTGCATCTAATCGTTTTTATCGAGAAATATGCATTGRCCTGCCACATCGATTACACTTCATATCCGCGCCCAAGATGGAGTGACCGACCGGGGGAGGATATATGCGGGTTTTCTCGAGCATTGACGAGCTGCGCCATACGCTCGATGCGCTGAGGCGGCAGGGTCGGACCGTCGGCCTCGTCCCGACGATGGGCTATCTCCACGCCGGTCATATGGAGCTCGTCTCGCGCGCTCGCGCCGAAAACGACATCGTCGTCGTCTCGATTTTCGTCAATCCGCTGCAGTTCGGCCCGGCGGAAGACCTCAGCAAATATCCGCGCGATCTGGAGCGCGATGCCACCATGCTGAGGCAAGCCGGCGTCAATTTCCTCTTTTCGCCCGGCGTTGAGGATATGTATCCTCGCCCGATGCTTGCTGTCGTCGACGTTCCCGATCTCGGCCGCGAACTCGAAGGGGCGGTCCGGCCCGGACATTTTGCCGGCGTCGCCACTGTCGTCTGCAAGCTTTTCAACATCGTCCAGCCGCAGACCGCCTATTTCGGAGAAAAGGATTACCAACAGGTCGTCATCATCAAGCGCATGGTGGACGATCTGGCCGTGCCGGTGCGCGTGATATCCGTGCCGACGGTCAGGGATAGCGACGGCCTCGCATTGTCGTCGCGCAACGTCTATCTCAGCGAGGCGGAGCGGCGTGCCGCGGTGATTGTCCCCCAGACGCTTGACGAGGCGGAGCGCCTGGTCGCCGGCGGCCTTGCCGATCCGGCGGAACTCGAGGCAAAGCTCACGGCATTTCTTAGTCGCGAACCTCTGGCAAAGCCCGAGGTCGTCGCCGTCAGGGATGCCTCAACGCTGCAGCCGGTCACGTCGATCGCAGAGCCTGTCGTCGTGGCGCTTTTCGTTCGGGTCGGCTCGACACGGCTTCTCGACAACAGGGTTGTTGTCGACAACCGAGTTGCCGGGGGCAACCGGGTTATCGGCGGGCGGGGCTTGCCGGGAAAGGGAGTGACCAGATGAGCGCGGCCGGAATTCAGAAGCGCCTGACACCAGCGCGCATTTCAGCCATGAAGGGCGGCAAGCCGATCGTCTGCCTGACCGCCTATACGACGCCCATGGCGCGGCTGCTTGACGAACATTGCGACCTCTTGCTGGTCGGGGATTCGCTCGGCATGGTGCTCTATGGCATGGAGTCCACCATCGGCGTCACGCTCGACATGATGATCGCCCACGGCAAGGCGGTGATGCGCGGCGTCGACAAGGCCTGCGTCGTTGTCGACATGCCGTTCGGCACCTACCAGGAATCGAAGGAGATCGCCTTCCGCAACGCTGTCCGCATCCTGCAGGAAACCGGCTGCGATGCCATCAAGCTCGAGGGCGGCGAGGAGATGGCCGAGACCATCGCCTTTCTGACCAAGCGCGGGGTCCCGGTCATGGGGCATATCGGTCTGATGCCGCAGCAGGTCCAAACCGCTGGCGGCTATCGTTCGGTCGGTCATTCCGAACACGAGACGTCGAAGATCCGGCGCGACGCTCATGCCATCGGCGGCTCTGGCGCCTTTGCCGTCGTCATCGAGGGCACGGTGGAGCCGCTCGCCCGCGAGGTGACCGGCGCCATGCACATCCCGACCATCGGTATCGGCGCCTCCTCCGCCTGCGACGGTCAGGTTCTGGTCTCCGACGACATTCTGGGGCTCTTCAACGATTTCATCCCGCGTTTCGTCAAGCGCTACGACGAACTCGGCAAGAGGATTTCGGCCGCCGCCGCCGCTTATGCCGGCGAGGTCCGGTCGCGACAGTTTCCGGCAGCGGAGCACACCTTCAAACGGCGGTCCTGAGACGAGGCGATACCAGGTCCATCACCGCGCGACATACTGTTCGCGCATGCTGTCGGCTGATCGGCGAACCGCCTCTGAAACCTGCACGAGCTGTTTGGCCATGGGCGTCGAATGGCGCCAAATCATTCCGATCGTTCGCGACGGCTGCGGAGACTGGAAGCGCGAAATCGAAACATGCGCCGAGCGCGTTTCGAGAGGAACAGCCATCTCCGGAATCAGGGTGATGCCAATACCGGCGCTGACCATCTGAACCAGAGTGGATAAAGAGCTGCCTTCCATGACTTCCCGGGGGCGGGCCGGCCCTATCTTGCAGAACGACAAGGCCTGATCGCGAAAGCAATGGCCTTCCTCAAGCAGCAGCAACCGCATTTCGCGCAGCGCCTCGCGTTCGGGCACCGGCTTGCCCTCGTCTTCGGGCCGCCGGACCAGCACGAACTCTTCCTTGAAGAGCTCGTGCTCGGTCAGGGAGGGTTCGGACACGGGCAAAGCAACGATTGCAGTGTCCAGCTGGCCTTGCGCCAACTCCTGAACCAGCTTCGACGTCTGCGTCTCACGCACCTCGATCTGGATACCGGCAAAGCTCCTGTTCAGATCGTTGATGATCGCTGGCAACAGATAGGGTGCAATCGTTGGGATGATGCCGATGCGCAGCCGCGTCAGGAAGGGATCGCGCGAGGTCCGCGCCAGCTCCGCCAACTCATCCACGCCACGCAGTATATCGCGGATCCTGAGAGCCACGGTCTGACCGAAGGCGGTCAGCTTCAYCTCACGCGCATTACGCTCGAAAAGCTCACCGCCCAACTCTTGCTCAAGTTCTTTGATTTGCATTGACAATGCCGGCTGGGAGATCGCACAGGCGTCGGCAGCGCGTCGGAAGCGGCCATCTCTGGCCAGGGCTTCAAAATAACGTAGCTGTTTCAGGGTAAGGTTCTTCATAACCTCAGCTTATCGCAACGATCAGTAAATCCAACTTAAAATTATGACGCGCTTCCGATATGAAGACTGCCACAAGGGGAGAGTGGGGCGTAAGCTCGGCTCATCTTTTTTACGCGCAGACAGATCAAGCAACGAAGGAGACGATCATGGACAATCCCACTGACAGCGCAGGCAAATGTCCTGTTGCCCACGGCAATACGCCTCGCAGCCGATCGAATCGCGACTGGTGGCCGGACCAGCTGAATGTGCAGATTCTTCACCACAATTCCGGCCGCGCCGACCCGCTCGGGCAAGCCTTCGACTATGCCGAGGAGTTCAAAAAGCTCGATCTCGACGGCCTGAAGAAGGATCTTCACGCGCTGATGACGGATTCACAGGATTGGTGGCCGGCCGATTTCGGTCATTACGGCGGCCTGTTCATCCGCATGGCCTGGCACAGCGCCGGCACCTACCGCATCACCGACGGTCGCGGCGGCGCCGGCCAGGGCCAGCAGCGTTTCGCGCCGCTCAACAGCTGGCCTGACAATGCCAACCTCGACAAGGCCCGCCGCCTGCTCTGGCCGATCAAGCAGAAATACGGCAACCGCATCTCCTGGGCTGACCTTCTGATCCTCACCGGCAACGTCGCGCTCGAATCCATGGGCTTCAAGACCTTTGGTTTCGCCGGCGGCCGCGCCGACGTCTGGGAGCCTGAGGAACTGTTCTGGGGCCCTGAGGGAACCTGGCTGGGCGATGAGCGCTACAGCGGCGAACGCGAGCTGGCAGAGCCGCTCGGCGCCGTGCAGATGGGCCTCATCTATGTCAACCCCGAAGGCCCGAACGGCAATTCCGATCCGCTGGCTTCCGCCCGCGACATCCGCGAAACCTTCGCTCGCATGGCGATGAACGACGAAGAGACCGTGGCGCTGATCGCCGGCGGCCACACCTTCGGCAAGACGCATGGCGCCGGCGACCCGTCCCTGATCGGCGCCGAGCCGGAAGGCGGCGCAATCGAGGACCAGGGTCTCGGCTGGAAGAGCTCGTTCGGCACCGGCGTCGGCAAGGATGCCATCACCGCCGGCCTCGAAGTCACCTGGTCGCAGACACCGACCAAGTGGAGCAACTACTTCTTCGAAAACCTCTTCGCCTTCGAATGGGAACTGACGACGAGCCCGGCCGGCGCGAAGCAGTGGCAGGCCAAAAATGCCGAAGCCTCCATTCCGGATGCCTACGACGCCTCGAAGAGGCACCTGCCGACCATGCTGACGAGCGATCTCGCGCTGCGTTTCGATCCGACCTACGAGAAGATCTCGCGCCACTTCCTCGAAAATCCCGGCGAGTTCGCCGACGCTTTCGCCCGCGCCTGGTTCAAGCTGACCCACCGCGACATGGGACCGAAGGTGCGCTATCTCGGCCCGGAAGTTCCGGCCGAAGACCTGATCTGGCAGGATGTGATCCCGGCCGTCGACCATCCGCTCGTCGACGACAAGGACATTGCCGAACTGAAGGAAAAGGTTCTCGCCACCGGCCTTACCGTGCAGGAACTGGTCTCGACCGCCTGGGCGTCGGCCTCGACCTTCCGCGGCTCCGACAAGCGCGGCGGCGCCAATGGCGCGCGCGTCCGTCTTGCCCCGCAGAAGGACTGGGACGCCAATCAGCCCGCCCAGCTCGCCAAGGTGCTCGGCGTTCTCGAAGGCATCCAGAAGGACTTCAACGCCGCCCAGACCGGGGCCAAGAAGATCTCGCTGGCCGACCTGATCGTTCTCGCCGGTGCTGCCGGTGTCGAGAAGGCGGCAGCGGCCGGCGGCAACGCCGTCAGCGTGCCCTTCACGCCGGGCCGCATGGATGCTTCCGAAGCCCAGACCGACGCGCATTCCTTCGCAGCGCTCGAGCCGCGTATCGACGGCTTCCGCAATTACGTGAACGGCAAGCGCCATCAGTTCATGAAGCCGGAAGAAGCGCTCGTCGACCGCGCCCAGTTGCTGACGCTGACCGGACCTGAAATGACCGCCCTCGTCGGCGGCCTGCGCGTGCTGAAGGCCGGCGCCCCCGAGCACGGCGTCTTCACCTCGCGTCCCGAGACGCTGACGAACGACTTCTTCGTCAACCTGCTCGACATGGGCACGCAGTGGGTTCCTGTCGCCGGCAAGGAAGGCGTCTATGAAGGCCGCGACCGCAAGACCGGCGCTGCCAAGTGGACCGGCACCCGCGTTGACCTGATCTTCGGCTCGCACTCGCAGCTTCGCGCCTTCGCCGAAGTCTACGGCCAGGCCGACGCCAAGGGGAAGTTCGTCAAGGACTTCGTCGCCGCCTGGAACAAGGTCATGAACGCCGACCGCTTCGACCTCGTCTGATCGGCAGCATTTTACCCGGGCGCAGTTTCGGCTGCGCCCGGGCATTTTTTCATCGGAGGCGGGATCTATCGCCCGACCGTCCAGTCCTCGACAAGCAGACCATCGACGCGGCGGAATACCCCGACATTGTTGGTGACGAGAACCAGATCCCGGGTCCTCGCCTGAGCGGCGATCAGAACATCATAGGGGCCGATCGGCGTTCCCTTTGCCGCCAATGCGGCACGGATCTCCCCAGCGGCCAACGCATCCTCCTGCTCGAAGCCGACGACTGAGAAATCCGCCACGAACAGGCGCAGGGTTTCGAGATTGTAGGAAGTTTTCGTGCTTTTATAGGCGCCATGATAGAGCTCGTGCATCACCGCGGTCGACAGCCCGATCGATCTCTCGTCGCTGTCGATCACGCGCTTCAGCAGTATTTCGGATTTTCTGCCGATCAGGGCGATTAGCGCATTGGTGTCGATAAGATGTGTGATCACTTGAACAGGTCCTGAAGATCAGGCCTGTCCTGCCCCTCCGGCTGCTCCCGCCCTTCCGCCATGAAATCGTCGCTGAGGCCGCGCTCCAAGGCGCTATGCAACGATGCCCACCGCATGCCGCGATCGGCCCGTGGCCGAAGGATCACAGCATCGCCCTCCCGCGTCACCTCCACCTGGTCGACGTCGAAGCGGAATTCCTTCGGCAGCCGGACGGCTTGCGAATTGCCGGATTGAAAGACACGCGCTTATTGCGGCATAGGGACTCCTCCGCAGTTTGTATATATGCCGTTGTATACACGCGACTGGCGGGAGTGATGCAAGAAGCCGTCTCTGCGCCTTCGAACGGATTTAGATTTTAGGCCGAACAGGCCTAAAATCATCCTGTTCTAGCGAGGCAGAATGCCGAAAGGCGAAAGTGACAGCAGATCGGGATCAGTCGTCGCCGTTACTGTCGCTACCTGGGCATGGCTTATGCTGTAGCCGTAGGTGAGGACGCGGTCACCGTCGATCATGAAGAATTGCGCCTGATCCAGGCCGGGTCGCAGGTTACCCGTCACGGTGACACTCTCGTACATTCTTGCCAGGTGCAATGGCTCTTCCGGAACGACACGAACCAGTTGGTTGGGTGGAGGAGACGGCATGTGACTGCAGGCTCCGGCCCAAGGCACGAGCATGAATTCGTAGACAAGATCGCCGTCCTGGTCGATCGGCAGAACGAAGCCCGTCAATTCGATCGGATGTTCCTCGCCATGCCAGGCGAGTGTTTCGCCCTGTGGGCCGCTCACCGCCTTGCCCGACAGCGGCACTGTCGCTTTGGGCTGATCGGCCGGCCGTAAAGCGCTCCAGAAGATAGGCTGTGCGGCAGCGAAGGCGTTAGAAATTGGCCATGCCGAACCAACTGCCAGCGCCGCGAACGTCAGGAGGAAAGGTTTGTCTTTCATCATTGCATCTCCACCGGGCCGGCCGCTTTGACCACCTTGCCGCTGCCGTGAGGATGCTACTCTCGATCCGGTTCGGCCGTCAAAGCTTCCGGCGCGCTCGGCAGAGGCCCGAGCATGACGAAAGAGACGTTGGCGTGCTTCGTCAGCAGTCAGGAGACCCCGCGCGGGGTGAACACGGAGTCTCCCTGACGGACCAACAGAACGATGAAGCCTTACTTCTCCGGCATCATCGAAGAGTGGTGCGAGGTGATCAGCCAATTCCCGTCCTTGAACTCATAGGTATAGGTGTAGCGGGCCGGAACCTTCGAGCCGTCCTTCAGGCTGAAGGTGTAAGTGCCGACGTCGACGGCCCAGTTACATCCGATCTGGATGTCGCGGCTGTCGATGTGGCCTTTGGGCTCGTTCGCCAGGAAATGCTCGAAATAGTCGATCCGCTCCGTCTGCGTCAGACGAGGTTTGTCCGACAAGGTCGCGAGAAGCACGGAGTCCTCACTGTAGTTCTTGGCGACCTCCTGGGGGCTCAGCGTCGCGAGCGAGGTATTCCAGCGGTCGAAGAGCTTGGCGATTTCCGGCTCGCTTGTCGGCGCACAGGTTGCGATTTCGGTAGCCGCCGCGGCCGACTGGACCTGTACGAAACCGAGAACGAGGGCGGCAGCAATGATGGTACGCATTTTGACTTTCCTATGTGGCGGTTCCGGCGGACATCGCATCGGTCAACCGCATGACCAGCAATTTAAGTATCCTGTGCTGCCGCCTCATCTGCCGGGTGGCTTCGATCCGATCTGCCGAACGGCATAGATGACATTCCCGCCGGAATGACTATCGTGCCGGCGTCATTCATCTTCGGAGCAGTCCTGTTCGGCATGGAGCACGATACAAGTCAAACGCACTCGCCAAACGTTGCAGAACTGCGGGCTCTTTACCGGGCCGCGGAAGCGCGGGCGGCTCGTCTGCGTTTCATCATCGAAGTGCAGAACCTGCTCGATGCCGCGGCATTCGAAACGGCTGCCCTGGATGCTCTGTCCCGGCTTGCAGACTTCGCGGGAGCATCGCTTGCCAGGCTCGTTTTTCCGTCGTTCCAGGGAAAAGTACCCGTGCAGCTGTCGGTGGGTAAGTCAACGAGCCCGGAAAGCGATAACATCTTATTTGCCTCGCAAGCCGGTTCCGATCTCTGCCTGACGATCATCGGATCGTCAAAAGCGCGCGCCATCGATGCCGACGACCGGCAGACATTGGAGGTGGTGGCGGGGCAGCTCGCCGACGCCTACAATCTTAACCGGCAGGCGGCGGAAAATCAGGCGCTTCTCGGCGATCTCCAGCGGCAGCGCAGTGAGCTCGCGGCCCTTGTCGCGCAGCTGATCCAGTCGCAGGAGCAGGAGCGGCAGCGGGTGGCGCTCGATCTTCACGACGGCTCGGCGCAATTTGTAGCAGGCCTAAGCTATCGGCTGCAGGACCTTGCGGCCCGCATCGGCGACGCGCACGCCCTGAAACCCGAAATCGACCAGCTCGCCGCGCTCGCGCGCCATTCCGTTGCCGATCTCAGGGCGGCCATCGCCGATCTTCGCCCGCCCGAGCTCGATGATCTCGGCGTCGCCGCGGCCCTGCGTACGCGTCTCGATGCGATCGATGATCTCGAGGTGATCGCCGATCTCGATGCCGCCGCCGATCGCTGGCCGGCATCGACGGGAATCATCTTCTATCGTGTCGCGCAGGAAGCGATCACCAATGTCATCAAGCACGCCGAGGCGAGCCGCCTGGTCGTCCGTCTCTTCGAGGATGGCGCGGGCGAAGCGCATCTCGAAGTGATCGATGATGGCAAAGGCATCAGCGAGCTGCGCCATCCCCAGATGCGGGGCGGGCGCCTAGGCATTGTCGGCATGCGTGAACGGCTGGCGCTGCTCGGCGGCCGGATCGAGATCAGCGTCGGGTCTTCGGGGGGCACACATGTGCGCGCCACCGCTCCGATTTCGCAGGAGACGACATCAGAATGACGGCATCGATCCTTGTCGCCGACGATCATGACATCGCCCGTGCAGGCCTTATCGCCATGATCGGCGGTGAAGACGATTTTCATGTCGCCTGGGACGTGCGCGACGGCGTGGAAGCGGTGGAGGCCTGTACGCTGCACAAACCGGATCTCGCTCTCCTCGACATCCGCATGCCTCGCCTRGACGGCCTCGCCGCGACGAGGGAGATCCGGCGCGTGTCGCCGGGAACACGCGTCATGATCATCACGATGCATGACAGCCTCGACTACCTGGAAGCGGCGATCGAGGCCGGCGCTACGGGCTACCTGCTCAAGGACGCCAGCCGGGAAGACATTCTCCGCACGATCCGGCGGGTCCTTCAGGGTGATGCCTTCTTCGACGGTCCGCTCGTCGCAAAACTATTGCGCCGCGCCRCCACCAAGCCGCAGACCAACAGCAGCGCTTTGGAGACCCTGACTATCCGGGAGCGCGAAGTCCTGTCGAAGGTGGCCGAGGGCCTGACCAACAAGGAGATCGCCAGGGCCCTGAAGATCTCGCCCGGTACCGTGAAGATCCACGTTGAGCGCATCATCGGCAAACTGGGCGCCGGAGACCGGACGCAGGCCGCGGTCATGGCCGTCCGCGGCGGGCTCGTCGAAGCATCGAAAGAGCAGCAACCATGACCGCGACAATGACCCCGACGGGGCGCCTGACGGCGTGGCGCTTTGCCGACCTTCCCCTTCGCGCGAAGGGTATCGTCATCATCACGGTGCCGCTGGCGCTGCTGCTTGCAGCCCTCGCCTCGGTCTTCGTGGCCGACCGGCAGAGCCGGATTGCCGAGGATCAGGTGCGGGTCACGCTCGAGATCCAGTCGGGCATTCAGGAGATCCATGCCTCGATCGCTGAAGCGGCGACCGCGATGCGGGGTTATCTGTTGACCGGCAGAACCGATTTTCTTGATCCCTTCAACCGGGCTGAGGAAAGACTGCCCGTCGTGCTCGACGAAGTCGGTCGCCGGTTGCGGGATGAAGAGCAAAAGAACCGTCTCGAACGCATCCGCACCCTCGTCGTCGCGAAGGTCGATCGTCTCCAACTCCTGAAACAGGCCGACATCCTGCGCGCCGGCGGACGCGAAGACCTTGCGGCCAAACTCATCGATGGCAAGCAGGTACTCGACGTGCTGAGACAGGAAATCGACGCGATGAGCCGGCGGGAGGCGGATCTGCTTCACGCGAGGACCGAGGCCGCGGACCGGGTTCGCACTCTGTCCCGAAGCCTGATGATCGCTGCCGGTTTCCTTGGTTTTGCCGGAGCGCTCGTCGCCGTTTTCCTGTTTTCGGCAAGCATCGTCCGTCGGGTGCATGCCCTGAAAGCCCAAGCGCATCGACTGTCGCGGGGCGATGTCGTCAGGGTAGCGGATCCCTTCCGTGATGAACTCGGCAGTCTCGAACAGGCGCTCGAAGATGCAAGCGTGCTTTTGAAAAAGCGCGAGGCTGATCTGACGGAAAGCGAGGAGCGCTTCCGGCTATTGGTCGAGGGCGTCAGCGACTACGGTATTTTCGGGCTCGATACCACAGGGCTGGTTGTGAGCTGGAATGCCGGCGCGGAGCGGATCAGTGGCTATGCGGCCGAAGAGATCATCGGCCAGCATTTTTCCCGTTTCTATCCCGCCGAAACCAGGGAGGCGTTGCCGGCAGAAGAGCTTTCCAGGGCGGCCCGCGACGGACGGGCCGAGGCGGAAGGCTGGCGCATCCGCAAGGACGGCTCTCGGTTCTGGTCTCACGTCGTTGTGACTGCCCTGCATGATGAGGCGGGCCGCCTGCGCGGTTTTTCCAAAATCACGCGAGATATTACCGAGCGCAAGCAAATCGAAGAGGCCCTGCTTGCCGCCCGCGAGGATGCGGTTCGCGCGAGCAACGCCAAGAGCGAATTCCTGTCACGGATGAGCCACGAGCTACGCACGCCGTTGAATTCCGTCCTCGGCTTCGCACAGCTTCTGGAAATGGATGTCACCGATGCGGATTCCAGGGATAGCGTCGCCCAAATTCTAAGGGCCGGCAGACATCTGCTCAGCCTGATCGACGAGGTTCTCGACATGGCGAGGATCGAGGCCGGGCGCATGGATCTTGCCATCGAACCGCAACGCGTCGCCGATGTGATCGATGAAGCGGTGTCGCTTGCGAGGCCGCTCTGCGGCAAGCAGCAGATCCGCATAGAGGTTGTCGAGCCCGAGCGAGATCTGGCGGTCCTGGCTGACCGGCGGCGTCTCCTCCAGGTGTTCCTGAACCTTCTCTCCAATGCGGTGAAATACAATCGTCAACAGGGAAGCGTGACCGTGAGCCACCGCGAGATGGGCGGCGACACTATTCGGATCGAGGTCAGCGATACCGGTCCCGGCATCCCGGCGGAACGCGTTTCCCGGCTCTTCACCCCATTCGATCGGCTGGGAGCAGAACGTATCGGTCAAGAAGGGACCGGTCTCGGGCTTGCGCTGTCGCGTCATCTGATCGACGCCATGGGCGGCGCGCTCGGCTTCAGTAATCGTCCGGAAGGTGGCGCCACCTTCCACGTCGATTTGCCGCGCCCGCCCGTGGCGACGCAGGGAACCCGAAGACGAGGCCTCTCCGTCGAAAGTCCGCCATAGAAGACGTCGCCTATGATTTGATCGCGCGCTGATATCCTCCAACGCCTTTGACGAAACGTTTGGCCCATGACAGACCCCACCGACATCGTGCGACGATCGACGATCCTGATCGTCGACGACGAGCCCGCAAATGTTTCCCTGTTGGAACGCATTCTCAAACGCGAAGGCTTCAACGAACTCATCAGCACCACCGAGCCACGCGAGGCGTTGCGGCTCTTTCGCGAACATCCGGTGGATCTCGTTCTTCTCGACCTGATGATGCCCGATCTTGATGGCTTCGCTTTGCTGGAGACCTTCGCAAGGCTCATTCCTGAAAACAGCTATCTGCCGATCCTGGTTTTGACCGCCGATGCAACATTGCCGACGCGCCGACGGGCGCTTTCTCTTGGCGCGAAAGATTTTCTGACGAAACCGTTCGATGCGATCGAGGCCATCCTGCGCATCTTCAACCTTCTCGAAACCCGTATCCTGACCCTGGAGCTTGCCAAACACGGGCTGGCAACGCCGAAATCGGAGCGTCCCCGGATTGATTGACGGGATCGGTTGATGGCACCAGCCATCTTGGCGTATGGGCGTTAGGCCATCGGCAAATGTTGACCGAGCAGTGCGGCGGAAATCGCCAGCAACGAGAGAGACGGCTGAACCAGGCGCGCTGTGTCGATAATGGGGCCAGCGAGGCAGCCGGCCCCATCCAGCTCAGAACATGGTGTTCTTGTTTGCCGCCTCTTTCGGAACGGCCTGGATCACGTCCCAGTGTTCGACGATCTTGCCGTCCTTGACGCGGAAAATATCGACGATCGCCTGGCCGAGATCGCCTGCGCCGTTCGTCGCGTGTACATGCAGCCAGACCAGATCGCCATCGGCGGCGCTGCGGACGATCTCAGCCTTCGATTGGGCATTGTCCTTGAAGAAGCCGGCGAAGAAGGAAATCAAAGGCTTCTTCCCATCGGGAACTTGAGGATTGTGCTGCCGGTAGTCGTCGGCGACGACCGAGGCAGCCGCGATATCGTGCTTGTTGAAGAACCGGTCGTAGAACTCGACAACCAGCTTCCGGTTGGCTTCTTCGATCTTCAAATCCCGCGTGGCCGATTCAGCAAAAGCGCCGGCCGGCGCGGCGATGCCCGCCAAAATGACGAGTGCGAAAAGCGATTTCCCGAATGTCATGCATTAAGCTCCTTGGTATGGATCGGCGAGCTAGTCTAGAATACAGACTATGACGCTTGGTCTATGAAACCGCTGCATCTCAGGCAAGAAGGCAGTTTCTGGTGCCAAGGTCAGCCGGCGATGACCGAGAATTGCAGGAGAAAGCCGTGTCAGAGACGCATGACCCAAGACAACAGCCCGGCGCTGGATGCCCGATCAGAGGCGTGCTCGATCGCATCGGTGATCAATGGAGCCTGTTGACACTCGATGCGCTGGAAAACGAGAAAAAGCGCTTCAACGAACTGCTGCGTGAAATCGGAGACATCTCGAAGCAGATGCTGTCCAAGACGCTGAAGCATCTGGAGCAGGACGGCTTCGTGCGGCGCACCGTCTATCCGCAGGTTCCGCCTCGCGTGGAATATGAACTGACGGAGCTGGGGCGATCCTTCCTCATCCCCATGAAAGCCTTGGTCGGATGGGCCGAGCAGAACCATGCGGCAATCAGCATCGCTCGGCTACGGCACGAAAACGCCTAGCGGCGAAGCCCTGTCAGGCCAAGAGCACCTTGCCGCCCGTTCGGAAGGGAAGCGCGGACTGCAGGGCTTGCCTGACATTTTCCAAAGGAAACACCTCGCGCACCTCGGTCGCGATGACCTTCGAAACGATCTGCGCCGCAACCTCGGAATAGGCCTGTTGGACATCGCCCATGGCTTGCGAATGAACCCATTCCCGAAGGTGAAAATAGGAAAAGGAAATATCGGGATGGGACGCCCAGAATGAATTCGGGATGCTCTGCCCCGAGAGCAGACCGTAATGCACGAAACGTCCGCCCGGCCGCAGCGCACCGGCGAGGACTGCGGCGCGCGCTCCTCCGACGCAGTCGAGCACTGCGTCGAGCCCATGCCGGCCGGCGAGCCCGGCAACCAGATCGCTTTCGCTTTCTTCCCTATCGATGATGACAGCCTCGACCCGGCCGCGCAGGCGCTCAAGTGATCCTTCGCTGCGCACGATGGCGACCGGCTCCACCCCTGCGGCGTTGGCGAGATCGATCAATATCGCTCCGATCGAAGAGGCGGCGGCATTGACGGCGATGCGCATGCCCGGCCTCAGCCCGATCTTGGCATGCAGCATCAACCAGGCCGTCATCGGATTGACGTAGCTCGTCGCAGCCTCGAAGTCGGTGAGCTCGTCCGGAACACGCAGGCACCAGCCGGGATCGGTATCCTTGAATTCCTGCCAGCCGCCGGCGCTGCGCACCGGCAGCACGCGTGTTCCGGGGGAAAGCCCATGAACCTCTTCACCGCACTGTTCAATCACGCCGAACGCTTCGAAGCCCGGAATGAAGGGCAATGTGGTGCGTCCGCTATAGGCTCCTGATATGGTGATGATATCGGACGGATTGATCGCCCGCGCCAGCAGGCGCACCCTCACCTCATCGCGCCGCAGCGGCGGCAGCGCAGCCTGCTCGAGTTCGACGACATCCTGAGCCGGGCCGAATTTTCGCACGACCGCCTGATATTGCATTGCATCCCCCACACACTGCGGTTAGATCACCCCGTCGAATTTTCGGTGATCGAATGAGCGTTGACGACRGGCCTTTAGCATCGTTCCGGGTCTCGATGCGAGACATCGACATCTATGGTCATGTCCACAATTCCCGTTATCTCGACTATTGCGAGGATGCAGTCGTCGAGTTCCTGCGGCAACGGCAAATTCTCAGCCATTTCCGCCACACTTCCTCCGGCGTCGCCTATCACGTGAAGAAGGCGGAGATCACCTTTCACAGCCCCATCGACCTTGACGATGTTGTCGAGGCAAAGGTGGACGTGGAGAAAATCGGGCGCACGAGCCTGTCCTTTGCGATCGAACTCTTTCGCCAGCGCGATGGCGCCCATTGCGCATCGGCGCATTTCGTCTGGGTCTGCGTCGGCCTCTCCGACAGCCGCCCGACGCCGATTCCCGAAACGACCAGAGCCGCTCTGTCTCCGGGCTGACGGCCGATCATTCAAACCCGCGGGTGTCCATGCCGATCCATGTGCAGCTTCTTCGACATGCAACGGAGACACCGGACAAGCCGGCGCTGGTGATCGACGGGCGTTCGCTCAGCTATGGCGAGCTCTATGTCCGCGCCAAGGCAATTTATCGCTTTCTCCAAGATCTCCCTCGCTCGAACCGCCGCACGCTCGATCTGCCCGGTGTGGAGAAGCTTGCCGCTCTCAGCCTTGGCAACCATATCGCCTTTGCCGAGTATTTTGCGGCGGCCACCGCCTACCCAAATGCCTGCGCGGTCGTCGACCCGATGATGCCGGCGGAAAGAATCGAACGCATAATCGAGCGGCTGGTGCCTGACGTTTTGATTGTCGACGACGATGCTGGACCAAGCGCCGAAATTGCCCGAAGACTTGGCATTCCCGTCATCGCTGCCGGAGCGGAGGCTTTCGACCTCGCCTCGACGCAAGGTGCAGCCGAGCTGCCGGTCGATGCCGATAAGATCTTTCTGATCGGCTTCACGTCGGGGACCACTGCCGAGCCGAAAGCCTATTGTCGCTCGCGCGAGCAATGGCGCCGGAGCCTCGATCGCGGACGCGTCGTTTTCGAGCTCGAAGACGCCCCCTCGACAATGTGCCCGGGAGCCTTGGCTCATGGCCTGGCGCTTTATGCGCTGGTCGAAGCTCTTGATGCCGGGGCAACCTTCCATTCAGTCCGGAAATGGGAGCCTAGTGCGGTCGCACGCGCCCTCTTCTCGGAAGGGATCGAACGGCTGGTCGCCGTTCCCACCCATATAGCCGGGATTGCCAGGGCCTGGACGGGTGAACCGGCCCTGGCCTCCCTGCGTGATGTCCTCACTGCCGGCGCAAAGCTCGATGTCAACGGTGTGGAATCCATGCGCCGCCTGTTTCCGAAGGCGCGCATCCGGGAATATTACGGCGCATCCGAGATTGGTTTCATGACCGTCTCGACCCTCGCGGGCGGCGAGATCGATTTTCCGATCGACCGGGTCGGACGAGCCTATCCCGGCGTGGAAATCTCCATTCGCGACCCCGATGAAAAGGATGTCGGGATCGATGTGGCGGGAACCATATTCGTCAGAAGCGACCTGATCGCGGATGGATATCTCTGGGGCGATGACGGTCAGGCCTTCCGGGTCACAGAAGCCGGAGCGACGGTTGGAGATCTCGGCGAACTCGATGCCAATGGCATGCTGCGGGTGATCGGCAGGGCGGGCGGCATGATGATATCAGGCGGCAACAACGTTTATCCCGCCGAAGTCGAGAGTGCGCTCAAGGCCTGCCCCGGTGTAGAGGATGCCGTTGTCTTCGGGCTGCCGGACGCCTATTTCGGCCAACGGATCGTCGCCGTTGTCTCGGGAGAGACGATGGACCCGAAAATCCTGGCCGATCATTGCGCGCAGATGCTCGGGAAGTACAAGATCCCCAAGCAATTCTATCATATAAGGTCCTGGCCGATGACGAGCAGCGGGAAAATCTCGAGGGGGCAAGTGGAGCGGGCCGTGGTTTCTGGAGACGATCTTGTCCTACGCCTTTCAGCCTGACGAGGATTGGCAGCCAGTCGTGGTTGCCGCCTACCGGTCGCCGATCGGCCGGGCTTTCGGATCGCTTGCGACTGTCGCGGCGGAAGACCTGCTTGCGCCGATCATTCATCGGATCCTTTCCGAAACGGGAATTGCCCCCGACACCATAGACGACGTTCTGGTGGGCAACGCCGCAGGTGGCGGTGGAAACATCGCGCGGCTGGCAGCCCTCACCGCAGGTCTGCCCATGGCGGTTCCGGGCGTGACTATCGATCGGCAATGCGGCTCGGGTCTGGAAGCGATCATCACCGCAGCCCGTCTGATCCAGGCGAAAGGCGGGTCGTGCTTTCTGGCCGGCGGCGTGGAGAGTGTCAGCACCGCGCCATGGCGCGTCGAAAGACCAAAGGCGAATGGGATGCCGCCGCGATTTTACGGGCGCGCCCGGTTTTCGCCTGAAACGATCGGCGATCCGGAAATGGGAATTGCCGCCGAAAACGTCGCGCGGCAGTTCGGCATAACGCGCCAGAGACAGGATGAATTCGCCCTGCGCAGCCACCGGCTCGCCGTGCAGGCGGCCGAGGCGGGCATCTTTCGGCCCGAGATCGTTGAAATTCCCACCAGCCATGGTCAGATCGAACGGGACGAATGCCCACGTGCCTCCACATCCCTCCCGGCGCTCGCAAACCTCCGGCCGGTCTTCCTGGCCGATGGTTCGGTGACAGCAGGCAATGCCTGCCCGCTGAACGACGGCGCCTGCCTGGTACTTGTCATGAGCCGCGCAATGGCGAGAAGCATGGGCATCGAAAAGGGCCTTGCCTTCATCGATAGCGCCGCTGCCGGTGTGGATCCCAATCTGCTTGGTATCGGGCCGGTCGCCTCGACCAGGAAGCTGCTGCAGCGTCAGTCCGGGCTCTCGCTCTCCGACATCGATGCCATCGAATTCAACGAGGCCTTCGCGGCCCAGGTTCTGGCATCGCTGGATCAGCTCGATATTCCTGCCGATACGATCAACAGGAACGGCGGAGCGATTGCCTTGGGCCACCCGTTCGGGGCGTCCGGCGCAATCCTCGTTACCCGACTATACAGCCAGCTGATCCGCGACCTCAGCGGATGGGCGCCGGGCGCGACCGGCCTGGCCATGATCGGTATCGGCGGAGGCATTGGGCTGACCGCCATGTTCGAGGCTACCCAGCTTTCCTGACCAAAATAGGGTAACGGCATCCGGCGCGCGACCATACGACGGTATTGCTTTCCCTCACCCTTGAACCAATCGACTACAACCCCGCTCGCGTCATAGCCTCCATTTGCTCGGGAACGACATGTCTGTTGCTGGAGCGGATGAGGAGCAAAGCATGTCGCAGTCAGATACCAACATCCTCGCTGATGAAGCTTACTTTTCCCACACTCGACCGGATGCGATTGCCTTCGATGCAAATTCTGCCGACGGCATATTTGGCGTCGTCCACGATCTGGGCAATCTGATCCAGGTCGCCACCTCCGCGCTGAACATGATTTCACGCAGTCCCGACATCGAGATGGCCCCTACCCTCCTGCCGATCTTCGCCAGTGCCAGGATTTCGCTTCAGCGTGCAGGAACGCTCGTTCAGCAGACGATGCGCCTTGCGAGCGACGGCAATGCCGCCGCCGAGCCGGTCGACATCAGGGCTTGCCTGATGGAGATCGAAGCCCTGGCCAAAGCGACCTGGGATCGCAATATCGCGTTCGAGATATATGCCAGCGAGACGCTTCCGATCTTCCGATGCAGCCGCGTAGGGCTGCAAAGCGCCATTATGAACCTGCTGCTCAACGCGCGCGACGCCATGCCGGATGGCGGCGTGATTTCAATCATAGCCACCTCCATCGACGACGAACGCGCCGCAGCCGGGATCGAATTGCGGATTTCGGACAATGGTCTCGGGATGACAGAAGATGTGCTACGCAGGGCGAGCGATCCGTTCTTCACGACGAAAGCATCGGGGCTTGGCGGCCTCGGATTGCCGATGGTGAATCGATTCGTTCGGGAAGCACGGGGCCATCTCCGTCTGGAAAGCGAGCTCGGCCGAGGCACGGTGGTGACACTGCGATTGCCCGTCGAAGGCTGAGGCCCAGCAATCCCGGGCCAAATTCAGTGCATAGCCGGGCGAAGCTTTTCGCCAGGCTCATTCCTAACGCAGCTGTCAGGCGGCGGCGCGTTTGTGATCTGCCGGATGCTGAAGCCGAAAGCCGATCGCCAGCCTGTTCCAGGCGTTGATCATCGCAACACCGATCGAAAGGGCCACGAGCTCGTCATCCGCGAAGTTGGCGTGTGCCTCTTCATAAACATCATCCGGCGCATGGCTTTTCGCGATCTGAGTGAGAGCCTCGGCCCAGGCGAGTGCGGCCCGCTCCCGAGTGGTGAAAAGCTGCGACTCCCGCCACGCGTTCAAAAGCAGCAGCCGGTCATCCGTTTCGCCGAGCTTCAGCGCGTCCTGGCGGTGCATGTGCAGGCAGTGAGCGCATCCGTTCATCTGGGAAACGCGCACCTTGACGAGTTCGAGCAACTTCGGATCGAAGCTTTTGGCAATCCAGCCTTCAACGGCCACGAGGCCGTCGATGCCGCTGTTCTTATGGGCCATGAAGTTCAGACGCTTGATCATTCTTATCTCCATCGTGAGAGCATTGATGACGCAAGCCTCGGCTTGCAGGCCAGTGAATACGCCTTGCCTTCCGGGTCGACCATCTGCCCCAACGGTTTATCAAGCCGATGCCTGTTGACGTGATGTTCCGCCATTTCGGCCAGCTGGCCTACTGCGTTGGCATAGGGTGAGAGCGACCGAGGAAGAATAGTTTGGGACCGCGATCCGGCGCATCCTCCTGCCCATCGGTTACCGGCCGCACCGGCGACGGTCCCGATGAAGTCGCTTCGCTCATTGGGGACGCGGTGGGCATGCCGAGCAGTTGCCTGCTCACCTTCAGGTCACCAGAGGACATCCTCGTAAAGGACAAGGAGACTAAACATGAAAATCGTCGTTATCGGCGGCACTGGCCTCATCGGCTCCAAGACCGTGGAAAGATTGCGTAACAAGGGGCACGAGGTGTTGGCGGCTTCGCCGAACTCGGGTGTGGACACGATTACCGGCAAAGGCCTGGCGGAAGCGCTCGCTGGAGCACAGGTGGTGCTCGATCTCGCAAACTCACCCTCGTTCGAGGACAAGGCCGTCCTGGAATTCTTCCAGACGTCGGGCCGCAATCTGCTCAAGGCAGGGGCTGCCGCCGGCGTCAAGCATCACATCGCGCTGTCGATTGTCGGCATGGAGCGGCTGCAGGGCAGTGGCTACATGCGCGCCAAGATGGCCCAGGAAGAGCTGATCAAGACTTCCGGCATACCCTACACCATCGTGCACTCCACCCAGTTCCATGAATTCATGGCTGGCATCGCCCAGTCGGGCACCGTCGGCCAGAGCGTGCATCTGTCGCCGGCCTATGTGCAGCCGATCGCCTCGGACGACGTCGCCGACGTCATGGCCGAGGTGGCGCTCGGCACGCCTCTGAACGGCACGATCGAGATCGGCGGGCCCGAGAAAGTCCGCCTCACCGAAATCGTGACGCGTCTCTTCAAGGCGACGAATGATCCGCGGCAAGTGGTGGCGGATCCGCATGCCCGCTACTTCGGCGTGGAGCTCGAGGATAATTCGCTCGTGACCGGCGCCAAGGCGCGGCTTGGCCAGATCCGCTTTGACGATTGGCTGAGCCGGCAGCCGCCCCAGAAGAAGAGCGCCTGACACCGGGCGCCAAGCGACCCATTCCCATCAACTGAGGAGACCAGACATGCTCAAAAAAATGATCTCGGCAGCAGCGCTTGCGATTGTCCTTGCCGCCGGCACTCAGGCTTATGCCGCAGGCGGCGACGCGAAGGTTCGCGTCGTTTTCGACCAGAAGCTTCCCAATGTTCCCGGCAAGAGCATGCGGGCGGTGCTCGTCGAATATGCACCGGGCGGCTCGTCGCCCGGTCATACGCACCCGGCCTCGGCCTTCATCTACGCCACCGTTCTCGAAGGGGCGATCACCAGCAAGGTGAATGACGGGCCGGAGAAGGTCTATAAAGCAGGCGAAAGCTTTCCCGAATTTCCGGGCGATCATCACGCCGTCAGCAAGAACGCCAGCAAGACAAAGCCGGCGCGCCTGCTTGCGGTCTTCGTGCTGAATACCGACGAGACGGAACTGACGACCGACGACAAGTGACGTGACCCACGATGCCCGGCGCCGCCGGGCATCGATTTCTCCCGCCCATCAGGCGCCCTGCAGCGCCAGTTCCAGATCCGCCACCAGATCATCCGGATGTTCGATGCCGATCGACAGCCGGATCGTCGATTCCAGAACGCCGATCCGCTGGCGGATATCGGCGGGCACGCCGGAATGCGTCATCGTTGCCGGGTGGCTTGCGAGCGATTCCGTGCCGCCGAGGCTGACCGCGAGCTTGAAGATCTGCAGCGCGTTCAGGAATTTGAACGAGGCTGGCTGACCGCCGCGAATGTCGAAAGAGAAGGTGGAGCCGGCGCCGCTGCATTGCGCGATGAAGGTCCGGCCGGCCGGCGATTCCGGATCGTGGTAGGGCAGGTAGTGAACCTTCTCGACCTTTGGGTGATCACGCAGAAAGTCGGCAACGGCCCGGGCATTGCTGTTGGCCCGTTCCATACGAAGCTGCAGCGTTTCCAGCGACCGGCCGAGCATCCAGCAGGAATGCGGATCGAGCTGGGTGCCGATCGCGCCGCGCAGGGCCTTGATCTGCTTGATCACCGCCTTGCGACCAAGAACGGCGCCGGCGATCAGGTCCGAATGACCACCGACATATTTGGTCAGCGAATAGAGCGAGATATCGGCGCCGTGCTCGATCGGCCGCTGGAAGACCGGTCCGAGTAGGGTGTTGTCGCAGACAATGATCGGCATATGGCCCTGTCTTGCACCAATCATGTCGGCCACGCGTCGGATCATCGCGACATCGACCAGACTGTTGGTCGGATTGGCAGGCGTCTCGATCAGGATGACGGAGACGCGGCCCTTGGCCATCGCCTCTTCCGCCGCCTTTTGCACCGATCCTTCGCTGACGCCGTCGRCAAATCCAATGGCGGCGACGCTGAAGTTCAGAAAGGTCTTTGCCAGCAATGTTTCGGTTCCCCCGTAGAGCGGCTGCGAATGCAGGATCGCATCCCCCGGCCGGACGAAGGCGAGCAGAGTCGTGGCGATCGCCGCCATGCCGGATGAAAACAGCACGCCGCTTTCCGTCCGTTCGTAGACGGCGAGCCTGTCTTCGACGATCTCGCTGTTTGGATGGTTGAAGCGCGAGTAGACGAGGCCGGCCCCCTTCCCCTCGGGCGGCTCGCGGCGGCCCGACACGTAATCGAAGAAGTCGCGGCCATCCTCGGCTGTATTGAAAACGAAGGTGGAGGTGAGAAACACCGGTGGCTTGACCGCCCCTTCCGAGAGTTCGGGATCGTAGCCGTAGTTCAGCATCTGCGTCTCGGGATGCAGTGCATGATTGCCGATATGGGTTTTGGAAGGATGCGGGGCGGTCATCAACGTCTCCTGTGTCGGGACTGCAGAAATGGCAGAATACATCAAAACCATATGAGAGGAGCAATCATCGCGGTCAGCTTATGGTCTTGCCCAGAGTGTCGGCGACATAGGCCCCGCGCGATCCCATCGGCAGCGGCGCTCCCGTCGTCGTGTCCTTCGCGGTCTGATGCTCCAGTTCGGCGTTCAGCTCGCCTCCGATGATGAGAATGACGACCGAAAGCCAGATCCAGATGAGGAAGCCGATCAGTGCGCCGAGTGTGCCGTATGTCGCGTTGTAATTGGCGAAATGATCCAGATAGTAGGAGAAGCCGAGAGACATGGCGGTCCAGGCGACCGTGGTCAGAGCCGCGCCCCACGTCATCCACCGGAGTTTGGCAGGCTCCCGGCTGGGGCCGAAGCGATAGACTGATGTAACGGCCACAGCGACGACCAGCAGAAGCAGCGGCCATCGCATGAGAAGGGCCATGTGCTCCTTGAATTGATCGAGCCAGAGATAGGAGAGGACAACAGGCATGACCCCGACGAGCGCCACCATGACAATTGTCAAAAGCATTGCGCACAAGGTGAAGCAAAGGCCGATCAGGTTCAACCGGACAAGCCCCCGCTTCTCCTCTTCCTCATAGGCGACGTTCATAGCGTCGAAGATCGCCAGCGTGCCGCTATGCGTGCTCCAGAGGGCGATGCCGAGACCGACAAAAAAGGTGATGCCGAGCGTAGCGTCGCGACGATCGACGAGTTCCTTGATCTGGTCGGCAAGAAGATCGAACGCGCCTGATGGCAGAAGGCCAGCCAATTCGCGAAGATGTTCGGATATGGTGGTCGGATCTGCAACCAGCCCGTAGAGTGATACCAAAGCCGCCATGGCTGGGAACAGCGCCAGCAGCAGATAGAAGGTCACGCCCGCGGCAATCAGCGTGACCCGGTCGGCGAGGACCTCGTGGAAGACGCGCCAGAACACGTCGCGAAGGCCGCTGAAGGGAATAGCCTCGGGCGTGCTAGCGCTGCGGCCATGATCGTCACTCGAGCGACCGACATCCGCAGATGGGGCAGCCGACCTGCGCTCCGTCGCCTGCATCAAGACAAATGCGCCGATCGCTGCGGCCATGATTGTCGCCGCAATGGGGAATTTCTTGAGGTGAAGCACATCTGGCATGAGGATGTTCTCCGATCTGGTGCGGAGATAACGCGGGGTTCCGCTAAAGGATGCAAGCCGTTGCTTTCCTGCGGACATTTAAGCAGGGGCGAGGTCAGCAGGTTCCCGCGGTCCGGGTCAGGCGGCAGGGATTGGAGGTGATTGAGGGGACGTCAAGTCGCGCAGCCACTGCGCTCGGTACCGCCTAAGCAACGGATCTTAAGTCGTTTTAGAAATTATAACGCATTGATATTACTGCAATCACCTCCGGCTGCGGAAGTGAAATCGGCCTTTAGTTCCTTTGCTGCGTTGTGCTGATTCTTTTCGCAAGTCTACCGATGGGGCGGCTTGAGGGCCACGAGACCGGTAGATCGGGGCGCAGCTCCGATCGAGAGCGCGACTTGGACTGAATCCCACTGCCGTCCGATGCCGGCGACCGCGACGCGCTGTGCAGCAAGCCCGACAAAACAATAGCGCCGGTGACAATGGCCTGCAATAGCCGTCTGCGTTATCAACGGCCAAATGCAAGACGGACCCCTGCGAGCTGATTGCTTTCGCTCGGCGCGCCGCATGGCAAAGCGTCGTCGCGACCTAGATGGTGACCTGCCCGCGGACGCGATCTCGATGGCGACGGCGGTTGCTTGATAGCGTGTCGGCAATCGGCAGAACGCGCATCGACCAAGTCGCCACGCGAAAGGAACTGCRTGGCAATGTGGCGGAGACTTAGTGCGCGCGTTGCTCGGGACGTCGGCCAGCTCACAGCCTGGCGCTATGTGCCATCGACGGCCCCTCCCCGACCGCGACTGGAGGCGCTGCTCGGGCAGTTCATTGCTGGGTATCTCGCGCATCCCTTTTGGAGGCAGGAGATCATCCACCGGCATATCGGCCGGGATTAACGCAGGTCTTCCATATTGCCAGAGAGCGAGGATCCACACGTCATCAAATAACGTGCATCGAAGGCGGGCGCCGCCCTATCTGATATGGCGGCGCGCCATGGCGTGACGGCCGGCTATCCCAGGTAAGGCGAACTCGATGCTGCCTGCCCCACATGCGCTCAGCTCGCCACCGAAAGCAGATCGGCGATAGTTGTCGCTGGGGCATGTGCGCTGACGGACGGTCGGCCGATATCGGTGACCGCCCGTTTGAACAACGGGCTAATACGTCGGAAAGCCTCGGCATTGAGCTCCCGATTCCGTCGGGTCGAAAGGCATCCCCTCCCCTGTCGCGTGATCCTTCCGCTCGATCTCGTGAAAAGTCGGATGCGACGACGTTCGGTCGGTCGGCCATCACATGGAAGGCGCGGCTTTRATGACGGCAGGACAGTCGTTCCTCCAGTCTTCCCTCAGGGGAATCCAGGAACCTCCGCAGGCCASCTATCGCCCGATCGTGCCGTTGTCCGCGGACAACCGGTTGATCAGCCCGGCAGCTGTCAGGTCGTTTGCACATGAACTGGTACCCGCGGCAATTGGTTTGCGCGGCCGGGAAAATATCCCTGATATCGCGCTACTGATGGATGCTGTGACCTTGCGGCACTGTAGCCGCCTCGATGGCTCTGCCTGGTGTCGTAGAGCAGCGGCCTCCTGCGCCTCGCCGAGCAGGCGTGGAGGTATTCGGCTCCAGCGCTTCCGAAGAGCCCTGTCGGGTCTGCCGACAGGATCGCGTTCCCCAGAGCCTGCCACCGGTTTGATGGAGAGCAGAATTGCACCCATTCAAGGAGAATGCGCGCTGCGGCTTCACTCTCCGAATGGGATCCGCGACCAGGATGGCAGCGCCGCCGCGGTGCTATTGTCGCCGCTTTTGCGTCTCGTTGACGAGGCGGCAATCGAGGCCCGTCACACGGCGTTAGGCTGTTTGGCTGATAGCAATGCTTCGGTCCGAGCAGATCGGTGGGCGGCGGCTCCGTCATTCGAGCCCCTGCGGCGCGTCTTAGGAGAAGCTGGAGAGGGGCAGCACGTGAGGGCTGCCAATCTGGCGTCCTATGAGCCCGAGCTGCATCGATCGGCTCGTCCGTCCAAGCTATATCGGTTGGTCCTCTTTCCTGGGGTTTTGTGGTCGGGGGCCGAAGCTTCGAATGATGCAGCGGATGGCTGAGAGCCGGCGTCGGGATCCGCATGTGCCAGGGCGGATAGTTGAATGTCGTCGCCGTTGTTGGTCGTCGGTGCGGATCGGCGAGCTTGGCGATCGCCATGTTCGATATCTCGGCCAATTCGGCCGTCGGTCAGGTGGAGACATGCGAGGCCGCGCCCTTGAGCGAACGAAAGGCTAGGCGAGGCAGCTCCATTGCGCATTGTCGTCGACCATTGCGAACCTCTGTTCTCACGTCTGGATGCTGGCCCACCAGCAGCGCGATGCCCGATGCTCTCATCTAGCAATTCGGGGTGGCGCAGGTCAGCCGGCTGAAGGCCGGAGACCCGCGTCCGCCCGGGTCGGTGCTCGCCAAGTTGTCCGCGGACAACGCCACGCCTGGCGCTGACCGCGTGAAAGCAAGCCGTACCCGCCTGGCACCTCCTCTGCGAAATCCGCTCAGCCGTCAGGCTTGAATTTGCCGCATTGCGACATTACCTCGTGACGGACCGAAGCGCTTTCCCCTCCTAGCCGCTTCGGTCCGACGGACAGCACTTCTCCTCCCAGGCTGTCGGTCACTATCGAAGCCCGGCGCATCTCTCCCGCGCCGGGCTTTTGCCATTCTGGCAACCCGTCGTCGGACAGGCAACGCATCCCCGCCTTCCATTCGTGTCGATCCGACCTCTCGAGATTTGTCGAGGTCGAGGAGGCTTGGGCCGGCGATGGGATGTCTGCGTCGCCGGTTTATGTCGCGACCGCCGCATCGACTCCAGCAGAAGAGCCGCGTGGTTGTCTCGTGAGACCGCTTGTGAACAAGCCGCGCGCCAAGAGCGCCACGATCGACGATGGCGCGGTCGCCACCGCTTACTGGCATCTGCCTCCGGTCTGCGCGGCGCCTTCCAGGAGGAAGCGCCGAATGCCTTGGTCATGTCGTTCCAGTCTATTAGAGCGGATCAAGTCAAATGTTGGTGCACCATATCTGACGCACGCCGGCCGCTGCCCTTCATTACGCCGTCGGCACCCAATCCGGTCTCGATCTCAGTCGGTATGCGGTGGCTCGGATCCTTGCCGCGCGCTTGCTGAATTCGAGAGAGGATGGATGGTGATTTCCGCAGCCGGCCCTCCAGCACCGGGCAGGGAAGGGTGCCGGTGGTGGGTCTGGACTAACCCTCGAGATCGCGAGATCCGAGGCCGGCGCTCCGAGCGTGTTGCCGCCTGTGCCTTACGCCGGGTGCTTGAGAGTTGCGCCGTCATCGTGGTCAGAAGTGCGGCTAGCTGATCGCGCCGGTCGAAAGAAGAATGGTGTCGAGGACGTCAAGCTCTTCGATGCCGCCGCGCGCCGCATTGCTTTCGTTCCCTATAGAGATGGGCCTCTCAGTCTTGCGGAACCGGCGCGGATTCCTCAGACGTCGTCATAGCAGAGCGCCCATTGGTCGCCGATATGCCAGCAGCGCCCTATCCGCGGGTCCGTCTTCCAGAGCAGGCTCTTGACGAATTCGATGCCGCCGCGTCTGAAGGCGGCGGTCAGCGCCTCGATCTCGTTATCGTCGATTGACAATCCACCGTTGGCGCAGACGAAATAGGCTACGCCGATCCAACGCGCCGCAAATCCACCCTCGCCGCGCACGATACGAAGTGCAGCGCCATGGGACGCGTGACGGCCGCCTTTCGACGGTCGGTCCTGGCGCGGCACGCCGAGCGGCAGCACCAGACGCCCTCCAGGCCGCAGTCTTTCGATCCAGGGTTCAGCAGGCCGCGCGACGGCGAAATTCACATAGATCGCATTCACCTCTTGCTGCGGCCATTGACTGCCGTCGGCGTTGATGACGCTGACATTGGCACGATCCGCAAGCGCTGCTTGAGCGTGGGCGGCCAGATCCGGATCCATCTCGACGGCATAGACATGACCAGAAGCGCCGACCAACTCTGCGAGAATGGCGCTATAGTAGCCGGTGCCTGCACCGATATGGGCGATACGGTCGCCGATTTGTACGTCCAGCTCTGCCAGGAGCCGGGCATGCAGTGAGGGGCTACCGTTGTTGACACCCTTGTCGGACTGCAGGGCGAAGAGCACGTCCTGATAGGCCAGAACCACGTCGGAGGAGGGGAGGGGGCGATATCCGCCGCCTAGATTGGCGATCTGCCATGGCGGCGGACCGAGAAATTTTTCGCGCGGGACGGTGGCAAAGGCAGCTTCGATCCGCGGGTTCGTCGTGGCGGCGGTTGCCACCACCTGATGGGCGTAAGCGCGGCGGACTACCGCCAATTCGTCGGCCGTGAACATCGCAGTCGGCATGAGGAAACTCCGGGCATGGCTTTGACCTGTTCCCTTTTTACGTCTTTGCGGCTCCAAATCCATCTCTATCCCGGTTCCTGATCCTTATGGATGGTGGATAGTCTTACTTGACAAGGAAGCCTATGACGGAAGGTAAGTGTTATTTAGCTTCCATGTAGGAAAAGTACGGTGTCACTTCATGGGGTTAATGTTCCGCAGGCTGCAGAATTTAGCTTCTTCGCCGCACATCAAAGTGTGGCCTGCAAAGAGGCGGCATCGGCCCTTGGATGCCAAGCACTCCCCAGCGCCATCGACACGTTTCAGGCGTCGGGTATCGCGCGGTGCCTAGTGTCTACTCTGAAACGCTTCTTGATCCTGTCGACGGGTGTACCGTCCTGAAGCGGAACCTGGACCAGTCGATCATAGGTCTCGAAGCCCATCTTTGCGTAATAGCCAAGGCCGCTGACGTTGTCGGCGCGAATGGTGGCATTGATGAATTCGAGCCCGAGCTCTTCCGCTGCCGCTCGGGTTGCAGGAAAAAGTGCGCTGCCGACGCCTGCGGTCCTTGGGTTCATGCGGGCAAAGGTCGCAATGTCGGCGAACCCTTTTGGCGGATCGCCGTATAAGCTCAGCGACTGAAAACCGACGAGTGACTGATCGTGCTCTGCAACATGGCAGGTAAGAGGAAACTCGCCATCGATGAACCAGTCCGCGAACTCGGCAGCCGAAAGCGGTGTCTCGAGTGCGGTTGTTCCGCCGGCCCGGATGATCTCGTTCAGGAGACTGCTCAGCTCCTCCGCGTCAGCAGAAACGGCCCTTCGAATGTGCATGTCCTGGCTACCTCGTCTCCGACCAACAGCCTATTGGCAAGAGTAGAGAGTACAAGTCACCATGTCGTCTGCAAGGGCAAATTCCGTTCAGCGTTCAACGAACCTGCTTTACGCGCGTGGTGTTCAGGCACTCAAATGCTTTTGCGTCTTTCGGTCGAAGAAATGAACCTTGGCGGTTTCGAAAGAAGACTTCGCCCGTTGTTCTGGTGCCGAGCGAGGCCCATTGCAGATAGGAACTGGCGCGATGAGCTACGGCGTGGACTCATTACCGCGTAGCCAAATTCGGATTGATGCGAGTTTGACGAACGCCAGATAGTTGGCCGCGAGTTTGGCGTATCTGGTCGCGACACCCCTACATTGCTTAATTTTGTTGAAGAACCGTTCGATCCGTTGCGTGCGCGATAGAGATAGGGGCTGAAGCAGATCGGGTCTTTGCGATTTCGTTTCGGCGGAATGTTCGCCCATGCTCTTTGCTGGCGAGCCAGCTCTCTAATCCAAACGGCGTCACCACGTGTGACACGTCAGCTTAGATGCGTCGCGTGAAGGCGCCGTCAACCACCAGATTGGCGCCGGTGACGTAGCTCGCCGCTGGGCTCGCCGTGAATGCGACGACGTTGGCGATCTCCTCGGGCCTCGCCATGCGGCCCATCGGGATCATGGCAACCGCATTACGAAAATCTTCGGGTTGCTCGCTCTTGATCCGATCCCAGGCACCACCGTCAAAGAACGTCGAACCGGGGCTGACGACATTGGCTCGGATACCCTTGGGCGCGACGGTCCGGGCGAGCGACTTGATGTAAAAGTGCAGCGCAGCCTTTATGGCGCCATAGGACACCTCTGTGTAAGCATTGAGTTCTGAATCCTCGACTCCCCCAATCGAGCCAATGGCGACGATGCTCCCCGCTCGGGATCGCTCAAGGTGCGGCATAACCGCCTCAACTGCCGTCACAGTGTGGATCAGATCGACGTCGAAGGCTGACTGGAACGCCTCGATACTAAGCCCGAAAGATAGGGCGCTGGCATTTGCCACCAAAATGTCGACACCGCCAAGCGCCGCCGCAGCGCTTTCAACCCAGCTCCGAAGTGCCGCTGGGTCTTTGACGTCAACCGACCGGCCCCAGGCCTTGCCTCCCTTGGATTCTAGGGCCTTGACCGCGTCCTCAACGGCGTCGCCGCTGCGGGCACAAATCGCGACGTCGGCTCCCTCCAACGCAAGACGCTCAGCGATGGCAAGCCCAATCCCCCGAGTCGAGCCGGTTACCAGTGCCTTTTTGCCAGTGAGCTGCAGATCCATTTCATGGGCTCCTCTAGTCCGACATCCGTTGGAAATACCGCTTTGTGAGGTTAGGTATGTTCCCTGCAGGCAAACGCGGCAAGACCGGATCGGCATAATGGTCATATCAACGTCAGGATACCATGATCGGTGATGCCTTCAGTTTTGGTGATCTCGGCTGGTAAGCCGGCAGCCGCAAGCCTGCTTGATCGGCAATTCCGCTTTTGGCACATAGCATCGTCTCGCTGCTACGCAGCAACGCGTCGGCCATTGGGGCATAGCGGACTCTGTCAGGCTATCAGTCCAGCAGATTTATGAGTTCACGGCCCAACCATCGTGATGCTGAGCAAATTTGGCCATGGCGGAGATGATGATGACGGCGGACGCGGCGCCAGGATCGATGTGCCCGATCACACGATCCCCCAATCGCGAAGCCCGTCCCTTGGTCGCCGTCATGTTGCTGGTCGCTTCGCAGCCTGTCCGCGCTGCCCGCTCCGCTGCCTCGAAGCATTGGGGGAGGGGCTTTCCCGACCGCCGGGCATCGAGTGCTGCGTCGGCTGCGGGCTTCCAGGCGTCAACCATCGTCTTTTCTCCGGGTTCGGCCTTTCCGCGTTCCTGGATTCCTTGGGCCATTGCCGCAAAGACGCTGAGGAAGTCATCATCGCTCAATGTCTGCTTGCCTTTGGCGGCTGCTCCGGCGCGCATGAAGGCCGTGGCATATAGCGGCCCGGACGAAGCGCCGACCGCATTCAGGAATGCCTTTGCCGCGACGTTGAATGCGGTTGTCGGGGCAATCCCGGCGTCAAGTTCGCCGACCGCTTTCGCCGCGGCCTGGCAGCCCGCATCCATGGCAAGGCCGTGATCCCCATCGCCGATGGCGCCGTCCAGTTCGCAAAGATGATCCCGTTCCGCCGCAATATCCTCGGCAATCCCGGCAAACAAGCGCTGCAGGTCTTCGGTCGTAAACGTCATTGATCACCTCGCAAACATCGCGCAATCACAGGGGTGGTCGATCAATCGCTGAAGCTCGTCGTCAAGATGCATGACCGTGATCGACGCGCCGGCCATTTCGAGCGAGGTGCAGTAATTCCCGACGAGCGACGTATGGAGGATGAGCCCGGCATCGTCGAGCCGGGACTTCACGCGCCGCATCATGATGTAGAGTTCCATCATCGGGGTCGAACCCAGCGAGTTGACGAGCACGGCGACACGATCGCCCCGGTCTGCGTTCATTTCGCGAAGAATGCTGTCCATGAGTTCGTCCGTCACCGCGTCGGCCGGCCTCAGCGGCTCGCGCGCCACGCCAGGCTCCCCGTGGATGCCCATTCCGATCTCCATTTCCCCTTCGCCGATCAGAAAGTTCGGCCGGAGGGTCTGGGGCAGCGAACATGGGGAAAGCGCGACACCCATCGTATAGGTTCGCGCATTGGCATGGCGGGCGGCGCGCTCGACATCGTCAAACGAGTAGAGAAGATCGCAGGCGGCGCCGGCGGCCTTGAAGATGAAGACGTTGCCCGCCACGCCCCGTCGTCTGTCCCTTTGATCGGGAGGAGCAGACGCCACGTCATCCGTGGTCAGGACGGTGCGTACCTCGATCTCGTCAAGTGCCAGCATCTCGGCTGCCATGTCGAAGTTCATCACGTCGCCGGCATAATTGCCATACATGAACAGCACACCGGCGCCGCCGTCGACCGCCATGGCGCAGGCGATAATCGGATCGGGCGGCGGCGACGCGAAGACGTTGCCGATTGCGGCCGCGTCTGCAAGCCCCTTGCCGACGAACCCCAGAAATGTCGGTTCGTGCCCGGAGCCACCACCGATGACCAATCCGACCTTGCCCTTGCGCGGCCCGTTTCTGGCGACGATCGCGCGGGGCATGTCCTCTACCGCGTAGAGATGGCGCGGATGGGCCGCCAGGACCCCCTGCAGCATCTCATCGACGGCATCGGCGCCGGAATTGATAAGCTTCTTCGTCTTCACATCGATCCTCCCGAGAGCGAGTTCCCGATCGCATAGATGCAGCAGCACCGCTGGAGGTCAATCCGCCAGCACGTCGCGCTGCAGCGGCAAGACGGCGACAGCCAATGGGGCAAGCAGCAGATCCCCGCTTGAGTCCTTGCCGGTCGGCCCGCATGCGCTGCAATCGACCTTTCTCTCTTTGCTCGTCAGATTGACGACGTACAGCCTGGCGCCTGTAGTATCCCTTGCAACGAAAGACAGGACCTCAGAGGGTGAGGAGGAGACGCATTCCTGCCAGGATGCACCAGTCAAAGCGGAGAGTGTCCGCATGGTGTTGAACAGCGAGCGCCGGCCGCCTTGTTCGGTCGGTTCCGCCGGACCGGCGATCAAACCGAACGGACCGGTCAGGGCCGATAGCGTCAGGCATTCCAGATCGGCATCCAGCACCCGTATCGCGTAACCGAATGCAAAAGCCTCCGCGAAGCGTCCATTGTGGCGTGGGTCGCGGTTGGCCATGGGTATGCGAGAGCCGGACGGATTGTCCATCGTGCGGCTGCCATAGGGGTTTTGCCGCATCGGGATCGTCGACRGGCCGATGCGGTAGGGCTTGTCGCCGTAGATCGCACGCACAGACCGGGTGACGAAGGGCAGGGCTTCCAATGTCTGCATGACGCTGAGATCGTCGGCCGCATGCACGATCGGATTGGTGCAGTGGCTGACGAAGTCGAGCTGTCCATCCGGGACACGCTTCCGGTTGAGCTCGGTGAAATAGCTCAGCATGCCGCCGCCAATGCGAATGCCGGGAAAGGCAGCGCGAGCGGCGGTATAGACTTCATCCAAAGGCGGGCAATCCGGCCAGGTGCTGCCGGGCGGCGTCGACTGCCGGTCGACCGAAGGCGAGATCATGATCGCATCCGGCTTGAATTCCGCCAGCTGCAACTGGCGGGCGATCTCGGCGGTCTCGCTCGCCGGGACTGATTTGCAGGGAAGGGCGATCTCCAACGTCGAGCAGCCGCGATGGGCCGTCGCGATTGCTGCGAACCGCCTGAGCGCGTCGACGCCGTGCCCGGCACTCGGGTCGAAATGGAAGAGGAGTTCCTGAGGAGCGATCTCCGTCAGGACGGACTTTGCCGATAGGGTCGCATCGGCCTCTTCGGGTGTAATGATCACGCCGATATTCGGCATGGTGCCGGTGCGCGCACCGAGCTCGAGTTTTATGGCGCTGACTGACACCCCAGCCGGAGGATGCCGTGGGGCACCGCTGATATCCCTGATAACAAGCGACGTCTTTTGCCGGACAGGCTGATTGGCGGCAATCTGGTAGGGCCAGGGCAGGGCGAGCGGCCTGACATATGTCTTATAGGATGCGTCCGACCAGTTCCTTTGATCTTCCATTTCAAAGGTGTCGCCCTCCATCCGGCATTCCGCCTGAACGTCAGGCATGACCAGGTGGGTGATGGCGCGCATGTCCTTGAACGGCTGCCAGGGCTCAATGAGATCGGGAAACCGTGTTGCTACGACCTCCCCGTCGACATGCTCGACCGTCGCCGGTGAACCTGCCAAACCGACGATCGGGTGCAGAATGCAGAAGCCGCAGCGGTTGGTCTCGAAGCCGGTCGAGGCGATGGCCTCAGCCTCGAAGTCGAGCCGGTCCGCAGTTGCGCTGATGCGAACGTCAATGACAAGCCTGGTATCGTCGGGTCCCTCGCAGCGGGCGAGATAGGCGACCTCGAAGCGATCGTCACTCTGCTCGATGCGGAGATCGGTGATTTCAGGGCTGTAGGTGCCCCAGTCCCGGTCGCGAACGAGATAGGAAATCGCTCGCAGCACCTCGGTCCCGTCGTAGCGGATGGTGCGGAGGTTGCCGTTGGCGAGATCGGCTTCCAGTTTTCCCGCTCTCAGCCGAATCGGCGGCGTTTCGACGAGGCGAGTGCCGTAGAGCTGGAACGCATCGACCGTCATCGCAGCATCGCTCCGACATCGATCGTCTGTCCCCTGGCCGCACTGTCATAGGCGGCCTCGACGAGCGCAAAAGTTTTCAGATTGTCAGCCCCTGACGTCGAGTGTTCCGCGCCGCGTTCCAACTGATCGACCCAATGCTGCTGGATCGTATAGACGCTCTCCTGGATGTTGTGCCAGGGCCGCGAGGCCCATGACAACAGCTTCGGAGACACGTCCGTGGTCGTGGTGCCCTTGGCGTTGGTGACTTCGAGGCCGTAACCCTGGGTCAGGCGGATCGTGCCTTCCGAACCGTCGAGCTCGATCAAGGTCTCGGGGAATGGCTCCCTGGAAAGCTTGGTGGCGTAGCTGACGTCGACGACCGACGTGGCGCCGTTTTCGTGATCGAGCAGAATGGTCGCGACATCCTCGCCCTTGATGATGGGATTGACCCGCTTGGTGCGGGCCGTGAGCGATCGAACGTCGCCAAGGATATAGCGCGCGATATCGAGCGTATGGATGCCAAGGTCTTCAATGATGAACCGTTCGCCCTCGGCGAGATAGGGCTGACCGGAAAAGACGTCGTAGGCCGAACGGAAGGAGAAACGGCCCCAGAAGGGCGTGCCGATGGCATCGGCCTCCAGCGTCTTCCGCACCGCCTGGATCGGCGTCTGCCAGCGAAAGTTCTCGTGCACCATTAGCGGTATGCCGGCATTGCGGCACGCCTCGACCATCGCCTTCGCATCCGACAAGGTCTTGGCGAACGGCTTCTGGCAGATGGCCGGCACCTTGTTCGCGGCCGCCATTTCGACGAGGGTACGGTGACTTTGGACGGTCGTGGCAATGTCGACGAAATCAAAACCGCCATCGGCGAACAACGCCTCGGCATCGCCGTAGCGGCGATTGATGCCGAACTGATCGCCGACGAGCTTCAGCCGCTCTGGGTCGCGATCGCAGATCGCGACAATGCCGGCACCTCGAACGTCATTCCAGGCATGCATCTGGTTTATCGCAAAGAAGCCGCAACCGATCAAAGCTCCTTTTAATTCCGTCATCTCAACCTGCCTTTGCCATCTGCATGAGGGTAACGCGCTGCTGCAGGCGGCGTTGCGCCTGGTCGACGACGACGGCAATGATGATGACGAGGCCCTTGATGACCATCTGCCAGAAGGAGGAAACGCCCATCATCACCAATCCGTCGGAGAGGATGCCGATGACGAAGGCTCCAATGATCGTGCCGCCGATCGTGCCGCGGCCGCCCGACATCGAGGTGCCGCCGAGCACGGCGGCGGCGATCGCATTGAGTTCGAAGCTTTCGCCGGTTGCCGGATGGGCTGCCATCAGTTCGGAGGAGATGACGACGCCGACGATGGCCGCGCAAAGTCCGGAGAACATGTAGACGAAGATCTTGACGACATCGACCCGGATACCCGACATGCGCGCAGCCCGCTCATTGCCGCCGACGGCGAAGATATGACGGCCGATCGGTGTCGAGCGGGCGACATAGGCGGCCAGCAGCGCAAGCACGATCAGAATCCAGATCGACACCGGCAGGCCGAGAATGCGCCCCGCGCCGAAGAAATCAAAGCCGGTCGTTGCATATTCAGGCCGGCCGACAAGGTTGGGAAAGGTCTGGCCGTCCGACGACAGCAGGGCGAGACCGCGGGCGATATAGAGCGTACCAAGCGTGGCGATGAAGGGCGCGACGTTGAGCTTGGTGATCAGCAGACCGTTGATCAGACCGATGAGCAGGCCGATCGACAGGGTGATCAGCACGATCTCGAAAAGGTTGAAAAAGATGGTGTAGCCAATCGGCAATTCGATGCCGTAAAGGATCAGACCGCCCGCGACCATGCCGCAAAGACCGACGATCGATCCGACTGAGAGATCGATGCCGCCGGTGATGATGACGAAGGTCATGCCCATCGCCAGGAACGCGTTCAGCGCCACATGCTTCGACATCAGGATCATGTTCGCCGTCGAGGTGAAGTTCGGTGCGAAGATCGCAAAGAAGATGATGACGGCAAATAGCGCGATGAAGGTCCTGAGCTTCATCAGCGTCAGAAGCATGGAGCCGTTGGCGCCTTTCGGCGCGAGAATAGTTGATGTAGCCGCCATCATGACGCGAGTTTCCCTTGATGTCCGTGTCCCTTGGCAGAAGCCGCAATGATGGCTTCTTCGGTGGCCTCGTTCCGGTCGAAGACGGCGACCAGCTGGCCGTTGCTCAAAACCGCGATGCGATCGGAAAGCGCCATGACCTCTTCGAGGTCGGAAGTCGAAAACAGAATGGCAAGCCCGTTTGCCGCCAGCCGCCGCATGGTACGGAAGACATCGGCCTTGGCGCCGACATCGATGCCGCGGCTCGGTTCATCCATCAGAAGCACCTTCGGATTGGTCATCAACGCCTTACCGATGACGACCTTCTGCTGATTACCCCCTGACATCGAGGTCACCTCGAAATCCGGGTTCGGTGCCTTGATCGAGAGATCGCGGATCGTATCGCGAATGGCATTCTTCTCCGCACGCCTGTCGATATGGAAGAGCCGGGTGAAGCGGCCAAGGCTCGCCAGCGTCAGGTTGGAGGCAATCGAGAGCACCTGGACCAGACCTTCCCGCTGCCGGTCTTCCGGAATGAGCGCAAGGCCGCGGCGGATACGTCGCGTGGTGTCGCGGGCGCGAACCTGCTTGCCGTCGATGAAGATCTTGCCGGTCGAGTGTGTGTGACGGCCGATCACGCATTCGAAGAATTCGCTGCGCCCGGCACCCATCAGGCCATAGATGCCGAGGATTTCGCCTGCCTTGACCGACAGGGAGACATCGTTGACCGAGAGCCCGCCCGTCGGCCGCGGCAGGCTGATGTTTTCGGCGCGAAAGACCTCAGCTCCGATGGCGTGGTTCACGGATTTTGCAAAATCCTTGGCATCCGAGCCGATCATCGAACGCACGATCCAGCGTGTGTCGATGTCGCGGACCATCGCCTCACCGGTGATCTGGCCGTCACGCAGCACCGTGATGTAGTCGCCGATCCGCATCAGCTCTTCGAGCCGGTGCGAGATATAGACGATCGCCACGCCCTGGGCCTTCAGTTCCGCGATCACCTTGAACAGGATCTCAACCTCGGCCGCCGAAAGAGCCGAGGTCGGCTCGTCCATGATCAGGATTCGGGCATTCAACGACATCGCCTTGGCGATCTCGACGAGCTGCTGCTGGCCGATCGGCAAATCCTCGACCATCGTATCGGCCTCTATCCCGGCATCCAGACGCTTCAAAAACGCATTGGCCTTTTGCACCTGCGCCTTGTGATCGATGCCAAGAATGCCGCGGGTGATTTCGCGCCTGGCGAAGATGTTCTCGGCAACCGACATGTTTGCGAAGAGATTGAGCTCCTGAAAGATCATCCCGATGCCGTGCGCTTGCGCATCGGCAGGGCTATCGAAGGATACGGGCACGCCATCCAAGATGATGCGGCCGAGCGTCGGACGCTCGACACCGGCGATGATCTTCATCAGCGTCGATTTGCCTGCGCCGTTTTCGCCGACAAGCACGTTCACTGCGCCGCGACGCAGCTCAAGATTGGCGCGCTTGACGGCGACGATACCCGAATAGACCTTCGACACGTCGTCGAGGCGCAGGATGACATCGTCCTTTTGTGTCTCTCCTGTGGTCATGAGCCCACCTTCAGTTCCGAAGGTGTGACGAGCGGAAGCTCGCCGCTTTTCGGCAGCGGAAAGGCGCCGATCGCGGTCACCGTCTTGCCGACCAGGCCATCGCGCGGGACGGCAGACAGAAAGGCGGTATTGGCCTTTTCGTTGAAGGCCTTGCCGAACTGCGCCCACTCGATCTGGTTCTTGAATTCGTTGAAATTGACGAAGTCCAGCGTATCGCGCAGCGCCGTGCCGCGGAGCGCCGGCCCGATCTGGATCTTGGCATCGGCCTTGCCGTCGCCATCGGCGTCGACATCGAGCGTTGCCGCGCGCGAAGCCGTATCGGCTGCAATCACCTTGCCGGTGATCTTCACCGCATAGGTCCATGGCGAGCTGCTCTGCTTGCGGGGATTGCCGTATTTCTCGCCCGCGGCATCGGGGCTGGAGGCGGAAAGCTGCATTACGTCTTTCAGGTCGCCGGCGCGCTTTTCGAAATAGGGGACTGCCTCGGACTGCCAGATCGCCTCGACCTTTGCATTCGGGTCGAAGGCGGTCTTGGCCGCTGCCGCCGCCTTTTCCTCCGCGGTCGGGGTCTTGATGATCTTGCAACCGGGCAAGGCTGCCGCCACGACGGCAGCGAGCAGGGCGCCCTTCATTCTCAACATGCTATGAACCTCGACGTCTTGCGAAAAGCATTGCAGAGGGCGCAGCGCTGCGCCCTCTGCAATTCGCGGCTGATCAGTTCGTCAGGGCGAAGGTTTCGAGCTTGCCGGAGTTGTCGGCGTTGATGAGAACGCAATCCATCAACTGCTTCTCTTCCTTTGGCGTCGTCTTGTTCTTGATGTAGGCGTCGGCCTGTTCTACCGCGAGCTGAGCCTGCGCATAGGCCGGCTGCAGCACTGTCGCCTTGATGCCGCCCGACTTGATGGAGTCGCGCACGTCGTTGGAGCCATCGAAGCCGACGACGATCACGTCCTTGCGGCCGGCCGCCTGCAGCGCTGCGATTGCGCCCATTGCCATGGTGTCGTTCCCTGAAATGACGCCCTTGATGTCGGGATTTGCCTGGAGGATGGTTTCCATCTTCGAATAGGCTTCCGTCTGGCTCCAGTTGGCCGACTGCTTGGCGACGGACTTCAGGTCCGGGTAGTCGTCGATGACGTCGTGATAGCCTTGCGAGCGGATGCCGGCATTGGTGTCGGACTCCTTGCCCACCAGCTCGACGTAATTGCCCTTCTCGCCCATCAGCTTGACGAATTCCTGCGCCCCGAGCTGGGCGCCCTGGTAGTTGTTCGAGACGATCTGGGCAACGGCAACGCCGGTCGCGTTGATTTCGCGGTCGATCAGGAAGGAGGGGATGCCCGCATCCTTTGCCTTCTTGACGGCCGCGACGGAGGCGTCGGCTCCGGCATTATCGAGAATGATCGCCTTGGCGCCGCGCCCGATCGCCGTGTCGATCATTTCGGATTGCTTGTTGGCGTCGTCGTCATGCGTCATGAGCAGCGTCTCGTAGCCGAGCTCCTTGGCCTTGGCTTCAGCGCCGACGGCTTCGGCCTTGAAGAAGGGATTGTCATGCGCCGGCGTGATGATGGCGATGAGATCGGCCGAAAAGGCCGGAAGAGCCGTACCAAGCGCGAGGGCGCCGGCAAAAGCTGCAAGTGTCAGTCTGCGCGTCAGTTTCATATTTTCCTCCCTGTTGTGAATGAAGCCCCGACTCCCCGGAGCGGCTAACCCCGTCTCCTCGGGGCAGTTGAAGGGGGAGGGCTCGCCTCCCCATGCCGGTTCAGGTGATGCGCCGGATGCTTTCGGCGATCTCCTGCGGTTCGAATACCTTTTTCCAGTCGTCGCGCATCAGCGCCGGGATGCCGAACTCGATCGCCTTGTTGCAGGCATCCGAGAACACGCCGTCGACTTCCTTGAAGATGACCGCGCCGAGCACGTTCATATGGCCGAGCAGGAAGTCGCGGGCAGCCTGTTCAGGCACGCCGCGTGCCACGCATTCGTCCATGGCCTGCCGCATGACGACGAGCAGCGATGCGCAGACGGTTTCCGACAAACCCGGTTCGAGCATGGCAAGCTGGTCGACCGTGACCCGGTGCGAGCGCATGACCGGAGCCCAGATGAGTTTGGCGATTTCCTCGCCAAGCGCATAGGCGCTTTCGGGACCCTGCATGAGCGCCGAGACGATGTGCTGCTTGGCGAACAGGCCGCCGAAATGGTCCTTCTTGGCCTGCATCTCCGTCTCGTCGTTGAAGATCGGCGGATGGCAGGGATGGGTGACGAAGTAGGTAAGATCGTCGCGCTTCGGCAGGTGGCCGGCAAAGGGAGCCGCAGCGTCCAACGCGATCACCATCGTGCCTGATGTGAGCTTATCGACGATGCCTGCCGCCACTTTGCCGATCGCCGTATCCGGCACGGCAAGGATCACCACATCGGCGCCATCGAGTGCGGCATCGACGGGTAAGCAATCAAGACCGAGATCATTCTTCAAACGGGCCTTGCCTGCGTCGCTCACCTCGACATGGCGCACCTCGAAACGCGAGCCTTTGAGGTTTTTGGCAAGCCGGTATCCCATTTTTCCGCCTGCGCCGAAGAGGGCAATCTTAGTCATGTTTTCCTCACCTGTTCCGTTTTTGATAGGATCATATACTGGTATGATGAGTCAATCACCATATCACTACTTAATTGTTGGAATCACTTTTTCCGCGATCGCACATTTCTGCCGATGCCGGAGGAAACCATCAGTGCTTCCTCCCCTCACGGATCTGGACGAAATAGTCGTCCGTCCCGACCTGGCCGCCTTTGAGCGCAATCTGCAGGCCGTTGGTCGGCTGATAGTCGCCATGCGCGAGGCAAAGCGGAGAACCCGGCGTCTGGGGAAGCGGAAGAAGCGTCGTCAGCGCGTCGATCTTCAACTGCCTGAGTGCGTGACTGGACGTGTCGCCGCCGGCGACGACCGCACGCGAAAGCCTCTCGTTCTCGATCAGGCGACGCAAGATCGTGCCGAGCGCGCTCCCGAGCCGGTGACGCGCACCCGGAAGCTTGTCGATGTCGGTGCCGCGGTCTGCGGATGGTCCAAGCGCCGTGTAAAGAATGACGCTCTTGCCTTGCCTGAGCTTCGCGGTTCCCGCCTCTACCGCAGCACTCACCGCGCCCTCGCCTTGCTCCGAGACTAGTGCAAGCGGATCGAGCGCGATACTCTCGAAGCCATTCTCGACAGCCGTCCGGATCTGGCGCTCGGTCGTCGGCGATACGCTGCCCGACACGACGGCGAGGCGGTCGGCCGGGCCGATATCGGGAAACTCGGCTTTGCTTTCGCCGATGAAGCCGCTCCGCCGCCATGCGCTGAGCAGGGCATATTCGACCCCCGAGGAGCCGGCGACGAAGCTCCCCGAGCGGCTGGCGACACGAAGCAACTGCCGACCCGCGGCCTCCTGCGTCGCCTCGGAATCGACATCGATGAGCAGAATCCCCTCGGAACCCGACGCCAGGCCGTCGATACGCGCATCGGCGTCAGCCGCGGTGATCGCGATAAGATCGGCGACCAGGACGGGAAGCAGGGTTTGCTTCGACAAGTGAACGGCAAGGTCCGCCTCGTCCATCGGCGTCACCGGATGACGGCTCATGACAGGATGGCGATCGATGCGAAAGACTCGGCCCTGGTAAGCGGCAAAGAGGTTGCCGAATGCCGTGTAGCGCTTCAGTTGCGGCGCGCCGACGATGACCGGTACGACGGATTGCCTGAAGACCGTACGGCCTATTTCGATCGCCTTGCCGATATTGCCGATCTCGGGGCTGGAATCGAAGGTCGAGCAGACCTTGTAGTGGCAGATGGCGGCGCCAAGCGAATTCAGCCATGCGAAAGCGCGCGTAAGGTGCTCTCCCATCCATGCGGGCGTCTCGCTGCGGCTTGTCCCGGCAATGCCGATTGCCCGGCAATCGCTAAAGCGTGCAAGCAGTTCCGGCGTCGGAACGTCGAGGAAGAGCACGGTCGACACACCGTTCGAGGCCAGGGCCTCCATGACATCGGTGGAGCCAGTAAAGTCATCGCCGTAATAGCTGACGAGAAGTCCATCCATCGCGGTCACGCACCCTTGCCGTCGCTAAATTTTGCAATCGAGGCGGCGAGTTCCGGGTGCTCCCTGGCGTAGATCTCTAGCGGGATGTCTGCGACTGCGGCCTGCCAGGCCTGCTGCACCGCGCGAACGCCGGCCGCCGGGCCACCGGGGTGGCTGACGATGCCGCCGCCGCAGAGATAGAGAAGATCGACGGTCCGGCCGGTTCGCTGATAGGTCTCCGGCGCCTGCCCTCCCCACTGGCCCGACCCGGCAACCGGAAGCGGGCAATCGGAGGCATTAAACAGCGGCGTACTGACGGCCTTGAAGGATGAGACGAAGCTGTCGTCCGGCTCCCAATATTTGACCCTGATGCCGTTGATCTGGAATTGGTCGACGCCCAGCAGCCGCCAGAACTGCTGGTAGACCTTGAAATCCATGCCGGCGCCGGGGTCGCGTGTCAGCACGTCCCAACCGTTTCGATGCGCGTGCAGCACCAGATTCGAGCGCTTGCGCAGAAAGCTCATGCCGCCGAAGCCGATCGAGTTGATGTTGACGACGGCGCAGTTGCCGCCGGCCTTGGCGACGATATCGTGGTTGCGCATCATCTCGTCGGGGTCGGCATGCGAGATGCCGAAGGCATACATGACCTTCTTGCCGGTCTTCTGCTCGTGATCGAGAATGCGCGGCATGATCGCCGCAACGCGGTCCCTGAGCGGCGAATAGGCCGGGCTCATCAGTTTTTCGTCATCCTTGATGAAGTCCACGCCGGATGAGATCAACTCGCCGACGAGTTCCGCCGTCTCGTGTGGCCTGAGGCCAAGCGCCGGCTTGACGATCGTTCCGATGATGGGGCGACCTTCGACGCCGGTGAGGCGGCGGCTTCCAGGAATGCCGAACTGCGGTCCGGGATGCGCGCTTTTGAAGGCGTCGGGCAGCGTCATGTCGACGATGCGGATGCCGGTCATGCCCTTGATGGAATAAACGCCGCCGATCGCAATGGTCATCAGTGCCGAAAGATCGGTCCCGATCGCCTCCAACGGAAAGGCAATGTCGACATCGGCCCGATTGAGCAGCGTGCCGGGGGCGACCTCGGGCCAGGTCGGATG
>NZ_JBFUAY010000043.1:0-45266 GCF_056406015.1 Rhizobium sp. P1_E1
CCAACGCCGCCGACGGTCGCGGTTCGATTACAGGTCGCCGTCATACAAAAAAGGCGGCATCCCCTCGGATACCGCCCTGCCGGCCGAAAAATAGCGCTGTCACCTGGAGTCAGCTACTTACGCTACGTTCAGCACGCTCTCCGGCGCAAAGGCTTCRTAGCCAAGTGCGTCGGCGACCGGCTTGTTGGTGATGCGGCCCTTGTGGACGTTGAGGCCGTTCCTCAGATGCTTGTCTTCGGCGATGGCGCGCAGACCGCGATCGGCAAGCGCCAGGCCATGAACCAATGTGGCATTGTTCAGCGCGTGCGCCGAGGTGACCGGCACGGCGCCCGGCATGTTGGCAACGCAATAATGCACGACGCCGTCGACTTCGTAGGTCGGATCGGAATGGGTGGTCGCATGCGAGGTCTCGAAGCAGCCGCCTTGGTCGATGGCGACGTCGACGATGACGGAGCCCTTCTTCATGCCGGAGAGCATCTCGCGGGTGACGAGCTTCGGAGCAGCAGCGCCGGGGATCAGCACGGCGCCGATAATGAGATCGGCCGAGAAGACTTCCTCCTCCAGCGCCTGGATGCTGGAATAACGCGTGTGGATGCGGCCCGAGAAGATATCGTCAAGCTGGCGCAGGCGCGGTAGCGACTTGTCGAGAATGCTGACATCGGCGCCAAGGCCGGCGGCCATCCTGGCGGCATGCAGGCCGACAACGYCGCCGCCGATGACCGCGACCTTGGCCGGCAACACGCCGGGTACGCCGCCGAGCAGGACGCCAAGGCCGCCATTGGCCTTCTGCAGCGCGGTCGCTCCCGCCTGGATCGACAGGCGTCCGGCGACCTCCGACATCGGCGCCAGCAACGGCAAGCCGCCGCGCTCGTCGGTCACCGTCTCATAGGCGATCGCGGTAACGCCCGAGGCGATGAGACCCTTGGTCTGTTCGGGATCCGGCGCCAGATGCAGATAGGTGTAGAGAAGCTGGCCGTCACGGAGCTGCGCCCATTCGGCGGGCTGCGGCTCCTTCACCTTGACGATCATGTCGCACTTTTCGAAGATATCTTTGGCGGAGGCGGCGATCTTCGCGCCGGCCGCGGCATAGGCGGCATCATCAGCGCCGATACCGACGCCAGCTTTGGTCTCCACCCAGACCTCGTGGCCGTGGGCAACATATTCGCGCACCGAAGCCGGGGTCAGACCGACGCGATATTCATGATTCTTGATTTCCTTCGGGCAACCGACACGCATGCGCGTTCCTCTCATTTTTATCTCCGCGGCCGCGGATTTTTCAGATGAGGAATCCAACCATCAAGGCAGTGAAATGTCCTTGCAAAGACGATTTGCGAAGACGCGATTTTTCGGCGATTATTGCGTTCATTCTATCTTTTTTCGAAAGTTCTTCGAATGGCCGATCTCGACACCATCGATCTTGCGATTCTTAAGGCGCTGCAGGCCAATGCCCGCATGACCAATGCGGAGCTTKCCGAAAGGATCGGACTGTCGCCTTCGGCCTGTTCGCGCCGGCTCGATATCTTAGAAAGAAGCGGCGTCATCGGCGGCTACCATGCGCGGCTTTCACACAAGGCGCTCGACTACAAGATGATCGCCATCGTGCATATCTCGCTCTCCGGCCAGTTCGCCAAGACGCTGGCGGAATTCGAGGCAGCGGTGAAGCTCTGTCCGAACGTACTCGTCTGTTACCTGATGTCGGGCGAATACGACTATATCCTCAGGGTCGCCGCCCGCGACCTCGAGGACTATGAGCGCATCCACCGCGACTGGCTGTCGGCCCTTCCCCACGTCGTCAAGATCAATTCGAGCTTCGCGCTCAGAGAAATCATCGACAAGCCGAATGTCGGCCTTTGAGGCCTTGCATCTTTGCCGAAAGCCTGTCCAGACTTCGATGCGCGCGGGCGTTTCCCGCTCATTGGCAAGTCATGACATCGAAGACCCAAGGCTATATTTTCGCGCTGTTGGCGCTCACCATTTTTTCGCTGCAGGACGCCATCTCGAAACATCTGGCGACGGCCTATCCGCCAATCTTCGTGACGATGATCCGCTACTGGGCCTTTGCGCTTTTCACGATCATCCTCGCGTCAAAGATGCGCGGCGGGATTAAGACGACGGCCCGCACCAAACGCCCCTTCCTGCAGGTGACGCGCGGCGTTCTGCTTGCGGTTCAGGTGGTTCTGGCCATCACCTGTTTTGCCGTGATCGGCCTTGCCCGTTCACAGGCGATCTTTTCCGCGACGCCGATCCTGATCGCACTGCTGGCGATGCCGATCCTCGGCGAGCGGGTCGGGTGGCGGCGGTGGGCAGCGATCGGCGCCGGACTTTTCGGGGTACTGCTGATCCTGAAGCCGGAAGGCGAGTTTTTCGACGTGAAGCTGCTTCTCGCCGTCATTTCCTGCTTCAACTTCGCCTTCTACGTTATCGCCACCCGCCTGGTCAGCCGCGACGATTCGTCGATGACCAGCTTCTTCTATACCGGCGTCGTCGGCGGCGTCACGATGACGCTGGTCGGGCCGTTCTACTGGAGTTGGATGGCGCCGGGCGACTGGGGCTGGATGGCGCTCGTCTGCATGACCAGCATCTCCAGCCATTATTTCCTGATCCGCGCCTACGATGTTCTCGATGCCGCCGCCGTCCAGCCGCTGACGTATCTGTCACTTGTCTATGCCTCTATCATCGGCATGGTGATCTATGGCGAAACGCTCAGCTTCAACATGATCGTCGGCTCGGCGATCGTGGTTGCCGCCGGCATCTTCACCGTCTGGCGCGAACATGTGGTGGGACGCAGAGCGGCCGCCGCCAACTGACGGTTTCACTGCAATTTTAGCCAAGCCCCTAAAACCATTTCAATTTTCCGGCGCTATGCTCCCCGGCTGTACCAAGGGAGACAGTATGACCCGCAACTTGAAAATCACGGCCCGAAAGGCCGACCGGAAAAACTGCCGCGTGTTCGGCCATGTCAAATATCTGAACAGCCAGGTGGATGCCCGCATTCTTAACCTATCGCCGACTGGTGCCGCCCTGGAGATGAAGGGGCCGCTCCATGCCGCCTCCGGCAGCAAGGTACGCATCGAGGCCGAAAACCTCGGCCTGCTCGAAGGCGTCATCCGCTGGAAGCACAATGGCCGCGTCGGCATCCAGTTCGACGTGAATTCGAATGCGCGGGCACAGATCTCCTCCTATTTCCGCTTTTTCCACAAGGAGATGCGGCCTGTGCTGGCGGTACGCCCGCTGGTTAGAACCGCCAGCAACGTCGAGCGGACGCCTCACTTGGCGACATCGACGCTGAAATCGTAAGGCTGCACCGCCTTTGCGCCGAAGGAGCGGCTGAGATCGTTCCAGTAGCTGCGATCGACACCGACCGCCGAGGGTGACCGTGGCCTTACGTCTGCGGCAGCCGGGCGCCGAGTGACTGCACCATAAATTGCATTTCAGAGCCACGACGCTTTTCCGGCGGATTGTTTCGACGTCCTGTCATTTTCGCAGTGTACTCCTCGCCAAATCGTCCTAATTCTGACGGGCCGGACGATGCATGATCCTGAAGGAGAGTTTCCATGTCTTCCATTTTTGATGTTGGTGTAATGAGCCGCCGTTCGCTGCTCGGCGGCCTGGCCGCCACTTCTGCCCTGGTGCTGCTGCACCCTTTCAGCGCGCGCGCCAGCGCCAACCAGGCGCATCTCAGGCTGATGGAAACGACCGACATTCACGTCAACGTCTTCCCCTATGACTATTACGCCGACAAGCCGAACGACACGATGGGCCTGTCGCGCACCGGGACGATCATCGACGGTATCCGCGCAGAGGCCGTCAACTCGCTGCTGATCGACAATGGCGACGTGCTGCAGGGCAATCCAATGGGCGACTACATGGCCTATCAGCACGGCATGAAGGACGGCGACGTCCATCCGGTGATCAAGGCGATGAACACGCTCGGCTATACTGTGGGCACGCTCGGCAATCACGAGTTCAACTACGGCCTCGACTTCATGTTCAGGGTCCTATCAGGCGCGAACTTTCCCTTCGTGTGCGCCAACCTGACCAAGGGCCAGCTCGCCTCGGACCCGAAGCAGGACGATCTCTTCTTCAAGCCCTACATCATCTTGGAAAAACAGATCAAGGACGGCGCCGGCAACGAAAGCCCCGTCAAGATCGGCTTCATCGGCTTCGTTCCGCCGCAGATCATGCTCTGGGACATCAAGAACCTTGAGGGCAAGGCGCAGACGCGCGATATCGTCGAGGCGGCCAAGGCCTGGGTTCCCGCCATGAAGGAAGCCGGCGCCGATATCGTGATTGCGCTCTCGCACTCCGGCATCGATGGCAGCGCACCGTCCGAAAAGATGGAAAACGCCTCGCTGCATCTCGCCGCCATCGATGGGATCGACGCGATCTTCACCGGCCACCAGCATCTCGTCTTCCCAGGCCCGAAGAGCTGGGACGGCGTCGCCAATGCCGATCCCGTCAAGGGCACGCTGCACGGCAAGCCCGCCGTGATGGCCGGTTTCTGGGGCTCGCATCTCGGCCTTATCGACCTGCTGCTCGAAAAAGACGGCAACAGCTGGAAGATCGTCGATTTCACCTCGGAAGCACGACCGATCTATCATCGCGACGACAAGAAGAAGGTGGTTGCCGACTACGCCGACAAGAAGGAAGTGGTCGAAGCCGCCAAGGCCGAGCACGAGGCGACACTGACCTATGTCCGCACCCCCGTCGGCAAGACGTCCGCGCCGCTCTATTCCTACTTCGCACTGGTCGCCGACGATCCCTCCGTGCAGGTCGTCAGCCAAGCCCAGACCTGGTACATCAAGCAGATGCTCGCCGACACCAAGTTCAAGGACCTGCCGGTGCTTTCGGCGGCGGCCCCCTTCAAGGCCGGCGGTCGCGGCGGCGCCGATTACTATACTGACGTTCCGGCCGGCGATATCGCCATCAAGAACGTCGCCGACCTCTATCTATACCCGAACACGGTCCAGGCGGTTGCCATCACCGGCGCCCAGGTGAAGAACTGGCTCGAAATGTCAGCCGGCATGTTCAATCACATCGAGGCCGGCTCGAATGATGCGGCGCTGCTCAACAACGATTTCCCGTCCTACAATTTCGACGTCATCGACGGCGTCACCTACCAGATCGACCTGTCGCAGCCGCCGAAATATGATTCATCCGGCAAACCGATCAATCCGGAAGCCAACCGCATCCAGAACCTCGCCTTCAATGGAAAGCCGATCGATCCGGCTCAAAAGTTCGTCGTCGTCTCGAACAACTACCGCGCTGGCGGCGGCGGCAATTTCCCCGAGATCACCGCTGATAAGGTGATCTTCCAGGCGCCGGATACCAACCGCGACGTCATCGTCCGCTATATCCATGATCAGGGCACGATCAATCCGTCGGCCGACGCAAACTGGACCTTCAAGCCGCTCCCGGGCACGACCGCGACCTTCGAAAGCGGCCCGAAGGCGAAGCAGTTCCTCGCCGAGGTCAAGAGCGTGAAGATCGAGGATGCCGGCGAAGGCGCCGACGGCTTCTCGAAGTTCAGGCTCGTCCTTTAGGCGAAAAAATATGTCGACGAAGGCGCGGCGCCTGCGCCTGCGCTTTCGTCATTCGGCCGCAAGCGGCATACCGGGCTCGCGCAGTTCGGCGATCTGAGCATTGAAATCGGCGTGGTTTGGGCAGGCGGAAAGCCTCGTGCGGAACGCATCGATCATCCAGGTGGCAGCGGGTCCGGGCGGATTGGCGAGCTGGCGCACGGAATAGATGGCATATTCCCCCTGTTCGTAGGCATCCAGATCGAGAGGGACAAGCGCGCCGCTCACGAGATCATCACGGATGAGCGAGGCCGGAAGGCCACCCCAGCCAAGTCCGGCCTTGATGAGCTGATGCTTCGTCGCAATATCGCTGACGCGCCATGTCTTGTAGGACAGAACATTGAAATCACGCCCCTTTGTCAGACCCGACGCATCGGTGACGACAAGCTGCACTTCCTCGCGCACGTCGCCGAGCATGAGCGGCCGGTCGATCGCAACAAGCGGGTGGTTGCGCGCGGCAACCGGCAGCATGAAGGAATGACCGATCCGCTCTGTGACGACCGAATCGTCCTGCTTTAGAACTGCGCCGCCGATCCCGATCGTCGCCTTGCCGCTGAGGACGAGATCCATGACCATCCCAAGTTCGCCGACGTTGAGGTTCAATGAAACGGACGGAAACATCTCGCGAAATTCGCGCAGGACCTCCACCAGGGCCCGCGAAGGCACCATGACACTGATGGCGACGGAAACCTCCGCTTCGAGCCCTTCCCTCAGGCTCTTGACGCGCGCCCGCATGACTTGCAGGTCGCCGAGAATGCGTCGCGCATCCTCCAGCATCGCCTTGCCTGCCTCCGTCAGCTTCGGCTGGCGCGCACCGGAGCGCTCGAAAAGCGGCACTTCTAGCTGCGCCTCCAGGTTGGCTATCGTATAGCTCACAACCGACTGGGCACGGTTCAGCGCCCGCGAAGCGGCTGAGAAGCTGCCGGTCTCGGCAACGGTTAGAAACACCTGCAATTGGTCCAGAGTCGGGTTGGGCAGCATCTTCTATCCATTCCATCGATAGTTTCGATCGACATTATCACCGTTTTTTCGATAGCAGGCCAGACCTATTTTCGCTTCGAGACTGCGGCTCACCTCCCAGCAACGGGCCGTTAAATTCCATTCGAAAGGAAATGCACCATGTCGTCCATCCTGCTTCTGACGTCCAGCCCGCGTGCCGAATCGCTCTCGACGCCGATTGCCGTCGATCTCGCCGAAAAGCTGAAGAGCCAGAACCCGGGCAGCGTCATCGTTCGCCGCGACCTTGCCGCCAACCCGCTGCCGCATATCGATGACCTCTTCACCGGCGCGATCCGCAAGCCGCCCGAGGCCCGCACCGCTGAGGAAAGCGTGGCCGTCGAGACCTCCGACAAACTGGTCAACGAACTGCTTGCCGCCGACACGATCGTCATCAGCACTGGCCTCATCAACTTCAACATCTATTCGTCGCTGAAGACCTGGATCGACAACGTCGCCCGCGCCGGCCTGACCTTCAAGTACACGGAAAGCGGTCCGGTCGGCCTCGCAACCGGCAAGAAGGTTTATGTCGTGCTCGCTTCGGGTGGCGTCTACTCGCAGGGACCGGCCGCCCCCCTGAACCATGCCGTGCCATACCTGAAGTCGGTTCTCGGCTTCCTCGGCATCACCGACATCGAGACCATCTATGTCGAAGGCCTGGCCTTCGGTCCGGAAGCTGCTGAGAAGGCCATCGACGCCGCCAAGTCGCGCGTCCAGGAAATCGCACTGGCCGCCTGATCGGCTTTTCAACGCTCCATGGAACGGCCGGCTTTTGCCGGCCGTTTTTCATTTGTCGATACCGGCGACAAAATCCCGGACCGTCACCAGGATTTCGGCCGAGAGTTCCTCATCGGACGAAATCCTGGCAAGGCCGACGGCGGCATGAGCCCGCTCGGCCGCATGAGCGAAGCCGACGAAATCGCCAAGGCGGCGCTCTGTCTGGCATCGGATGATGCGACCAATGTCACCGGCATCGAGATCACCGTCGACGGCGGCATGACGAGCGCGCCCTCCGGCGCCAAGATCTTCCGCGCCGCCTGAGCGAGCCGGTCCGAGCAACTCAAACTTGCCCGGCCCCGCGCCAATTTCGTTTCTATTCTCTCCTGGGACGCTCTGCTTAGCTCTGACGCGTCGCGCGGTGGGCAAGACGAAACAGGACGATTGCCAAATTCAGGACGGCAAGCAGAAGCAATACACAGAGCATGGTCTGGATGCCGGAGGAAACGATCAGATTGCCGGCCACCAACGGAAAGCCGAAGACGCCGATCATATAGGCCAGCGAGAATAGCAAAAGCGACTGCGGCATAAGGCCAGCTGGAGCCTCATTTGCAGCCAGGCCGTTGATGACCGAATAGGTCAATCCATAGCCCACCCCCAGCATCGCTGCGCCTCCCAGATAGGCAAGCTGATTTGATGTCAGCATCAGGAACAGCACGATCGATGCCAGCGTCAGGCTTGTCAGGACCAAAAGCGAATAGAGTGGGTCCTTCTTGACCACATATCCCGCCACGAACAGCCGGCTCAGAATCGCGGCGGACATGAAGCCGATGAAGAACAGGGAGTAATCGAACCCATGCGCCTTGGCGTAGCTGGTCTGAAAGCTGGACAGCCCACCGAAAATCGCGCCGCCGATGCCGACCATAATGATGGAATAGACGGCCCGCGAACCGATCACCTCACGCGCTGAGGCAAATGAGATCTTGTTGACATGAGGCAAAACCTTGCCGGCATTGGTCAGCCGGATATGGAGCAACAAGTAAAGCGCACCGCCGGCGAGGCTGGCAAGGAATGCAAATGCGAAGGCCGCCTCGATCGGCATCGACCAGCCTGTGGCAATGCGGCCAATGATCGGCCCGGCGCCGATGCCCGACATCATCGATCCTGAAAGCAGGGCAAAAAACCTGATCCGATGTTCGGGTTCGACGATCGCGGCGACCAGAATGGGTCCGAGCGCATAGAAGGTGCCCCAGCCTATGCCGAGGATGAAACCGACCGTCATCAGGCTCAGCCCAGCTGAGGGAACCACGGCAAAACCCAGCGCTGACGCGGCAAGAAACAGTCCCGAAACAGCCACCGCCCGCGCCGAGCCGATGGCATCCGCGATGTGCCCGGACAGGATCACGAGAATGACGGTGCTGACAGTCGCGGCCGAAATGATCAGGCCGGCCAGCGCCTCGTCGCCGCCACGCTGGCCAACCAGCACCGGAACCAGAAAGGTCACGCCGTAGGCGATCGAAAGAAGAAACCCTCCAATACACAAAGCGGTAAACTCGCCGCCATCGACTTTCTTCCGTGCAATTGAATCACTCATGTCTCCACGCCCCTCGCAGGAAAACTGATCTGGGATATTTCCGCAATGGAGATCACGTTTGCATTTTACGAACAAGCCGTTTTTATATTGCTCATAACATATTGAAAAGACATAGATCGATAGACAAATGTTTCGGTTTAAGCAACATCCTCAACATCCCCGGCCGACGCGCTGTATCGATCGATGACTAGGAAGCCGACTCCCGACGTCCGCGACCTCGCCCGCCATCAGCGATGCGAATTCTCAGGAATACCTATTGGGTTGGCCACGTTCAGCCAAATGGAGAAGAGCCTCAATCGGGGCCTGCCGAGCCAACTGGGTTGCTCGGGCTAACTGGGTCTGGCTGAGCTAACTGAGTTTCACCAGGCCGGAGCGGCCGACGACGCAATTGCGGCCGCTCTTCTTTGCCGCGTAGAGCCTGCCGTCGGCCGCCGTCAGCACGGCGGTGAAATCGGCGCCGTCCTCGTCGGTAGTCGCAACGCCGATACTGACCGTGACCGGCCTGTCATCCGGCGTCTTGACGCTGGTCGCGATCGTCCAGCGCAGACGCTCGGCAAGCAGCAGACCTTCTTCGTGGTCGGTGCCTGGACAGATGGCAACGAATTCCTCGCCGCCGAAGCGGAAGACGCGGACGCTGGAGCGCAGCGTCGTGCCCAATCGGGCGGCGATCGCCTTCAGCACCTCGTCGCCCTGGAGATGGCCGTAGCCGTCATTGACATCCTTGAAGTGATCGGCGTCGATAATGAGGACGGTGGCGAATAGCCCCTGCTTCAGTGCGTCGAGCAGCATCAGCGGCGCCTCCATTTCCATGCGCGTCCGATCATAGACGCCAGTGAGCATGTCGCGGCCGGTGCGCTCCAGAAGATCGTTGTAGCGCTCGCGGAACGTCAGGTCGCCGAATACGTCGCTAATCGAGCGTGCGGACCCGGCTACGCCGATACGGCGAATGCGATATTCATAGAATGCGAACATCGCCGCGTAGAGGCAGACGGCAAGCATTTTCGCCTTCCATCCGCCCCAGAATGCGGCGATCGGTACATCCAGGAAGTAATGCAACGCGGCGAAGAAGCCGATCTGGTCGAAGGTCAGCAGCACGAATCCCGAAATCAGGAAGCGCAGGACGACGCGGCGGCGAAAGAAATCGCCGAGTTTTTCGTAGAGCAGGATGATGCCGAGCGAATCGACATAGAGCAGCGCCGTGCCCCAGACCATCAGCCAGCCCATCTCCTTGAGGAAATCAACATCGGGTGTGTGGCCGGTCGACATCTGCAGCGGTTGGTGCATCTGCAGCACCCAGGCAATACCGACGGTTAGCAAGTTGCCGAGGAACAGGCCGTAGATCGGCTGGCGCACCGTCGCCGCATCCTCCTGCAGGTAAAGCATCAGGATCATCATCAGCTTGCCGGAGAAGAAGACGGATGAACCCGGCGACACATCCCCGAACGGCAGCGAGACATAGAAGACCGCCGCCAGATATGTCTCCATGAAATGCATGACGCCGAGCGCCGTCAGGAAAACCCCGAGACCAAGCCGATGACGGAAATGCAGAAGCGTTACCATCAGCACGAAATAGGCGATGGCTTCGACGACGAAGAGAAGGAGGTTCAGTGTCTCCATCATGAGACCTTGGCGCCGGACGTTCGGCCTCCTGCCGGCGCGGCGATCGCGACAGCGAATCCTTTGGTCAATCGTCCGAAACAGTCAAACACGGGGGGTGTCCTGCAAATCCTGCAGGCGATACCTTTCACCGCAATCCTTTAAGATTGCGTGAGTGAGAACGCGCTCGCTGGAGAGCACCCGGGTCACACACAGCAATAGTTGCAGCCGGCATCAGGGACCTATGCCCGGATCCCGATTTCAGACCTGACGAAGCTTCTCGCCGTCACCAAAGAGCGACGAACCATGCTGATCGATAATCTGCTGCGCCTTGCGCACCGTGCATTCGATCGCATCGTCGGAAGAGGTAAACAGATCGGCGCGGATGAAATTGCGCACCAGCACCTCGTCGCCGACCTTCTTTTCGATGCGGCCGGCCAGGCGATACTGGCTGCCTTCCCTACGCGGTTCGGCATAGATCGTGCAATCGCCGTAGAGCTGCGGCTCGCCGGAAGGGCCTGCCGCTTCCGTGGCCGGTTTGCCGCCGCCGGAGAACATCGAAAAGAGATTTGAAATGAACGAAGCCATGCTCCGCCTTTAGCACGACGGCATCGCTATCGCCAAGTCAAATGATCAGGTTGGCGAGGATCTCGTTTTCGGTAATATCCTCGTAACCCATGCCGGCGGCTTCGAAATTTCCGACCAGCCGGGCGAAATTCTCAGGCGCCTTGGTTTCGATGCCGATCAGGATCGAGCCAAAGTTGCGTGCCGATTTCTTCAGATATTCGAAGCGGGCGATATCGTCGTCGGGGCCGAGCAGATTGAGGAAATCGCGCAGCGCGCCAGGGCGTTGGGCGAGCCGCAGGATGAAGTATTTCTTCAGCCCTGCGTAACGCATGGCTCTTTCCTTTACGTCAGGCAGACGCTCGAAATCGAAATTGCCGCCGGAGACGACGGCGACGATGGTCTTGCCGCGGATCGTCTGGCGATCCATCGCGGCGATCGCCGTCAGTGACAGGGCGCCGGCCGGCTCCAGCACGACGCCCTCGACATTCAGCATCTCCTGAATGGTGACGCAGATGGCGTTCTCCGGCATCAGTTGCACTTGGCTTGCCGGGAAATCGCGAAGAGCGGCGAAATTCAGGTCGCCGATGCGGGCGACGGCAGCGCCATCGACGAAATTGTCGACCTTGGCCAGCGTCGTCACCTTGCCCGCCTCGATACTGCGCTTAAGGCTTGGCGCGCCGGCGGGCTCAGTGAAGACGAAAGCCGATTTCGGCACGGTGCCGTCGAGATAGCCGGTGATGCCGGCGGCAAGTCCGCCGCCGCCAACCGGCAGGACGACCATGTCGGGCACCGTTCCCTCAGGCAGCTGCTGCATGATTTCGGCGGCGACCGTCGCCTGCCCCTCAATGATGTCCGCATGATCGAAGGGCGGCACCATGACGCCGCCGACCGCCTCCACATGTTCACGGGCGGCCTGGTAGCACTGGTCGAAGAAGTCGCCGAACAGCCGGATGGTGATGAATTCGGCGCCGAACATCCTGGTCTTGTCGATCTTCTGCTGCGGTGTCGTCACCGGCATGAAGACGACGCCCGGCACGCCGAAATGGCGGCAGACGAAGGCAAAGCCCTGGGCGTGATTACCGGCCGAGGCGCAGACGAAGGTCTTGCCGGCAGCACCCTGCCCGATCGCCTTGCGGAAGAAATTGAAGGCGCCGCGGATCTTGTAGGAGCGCACCGGCGACAGATCCTCGCGCTTCAGCCAGATATCGGCACCGTAGCGGGCCGATAAATGATCGTTGAGCTGCAGCGGCGTTGCCGGAAACAGGCTGCGCATTGCCTCTTCGGCGCTTTCGACATCAAGTCTCGTCACGGGTATGGTCCATTCTCACGTTAGCCACCGCCGCTATGGCACAGGCCGGCCGGCAAAAGAAGCTCGTTTGGGCCATCTCCAGTTCGCTCCCGCATCGGTTTCACTCCGCGGGGCCGGGTTCGGCGCTGGGGACCGGTTCTGATCCCGGGGAAGGCCTTTCTTAAGCCAATAGCGAAATTGGCGGCACATGAACTGATTTTAACTGTCAATAAAAAGGACGGCCACTAATATGAAGCTATGATGACATTCAAATTCGCAAGACCGCTCGCCTGGCTGCTGCTGGCCTTCATCATCTTCGTCACCGTTTCGCCGATCGGAGAGAGGCCGAATACGGTCACGATGGTCGATGTCGACCGCGCGGTCGCCTATCTTCTCCTTGGCTTCGCCTTTGCGCTGGCCTATCCGAAACAGTGGAAGATGGTCGCCATGCTGCTGATCGTCGGCGCATTCGCCATCGAATATCTGCAATACTTCTCGCCGACCCGCCATCCGCGCCTCCATGACGCAGGCATCAAGGCCATGGGCGCCGCCCTCGGGCTGCTGGCCGGATGGGTGATCAACAGATGGCGCGAGACCAAAGCGCCAAACGCTCTACCCTTCGCAGAACGCTGATTATCCCAGGTTAGAAACCACGCAACTGCACTGCCCAGAAGAGCAGTGGTATCGCAGCCATCGCAGTTCCCAGAACAAGTGCGACACTGGTCTTGAAGATCCGGATGCGCCGAACCTTCGCCCCACTCCAATCGTAAACCATCGTCTTACTCCCACAAGACAACACTTACTCAGCCGCCGCGGCGCGATACTTGCATCGAAAATGCCATTGTCAAGCGGCAACTGGCTTTTGTGCACAATATGCAGGCAGATTCAATACTGGCATATTCCAACGGCATTATGAAAATGGTGCGGGCGACGGGGGTCGAACCCGTACAGCCAAGGCCGAGGGATTTTAAGTCCCTTGCGTCTACCAGTTTCGCCACGCCCGCTTGCGGCATTTTCAATATCTTGCGTCATGGGCGATGGGAAGAGCCGCAAGGCGTAAAAATCATGCCTGTTTTGCCGGCAGCACCGACGAGTGATCGGCTAGACATTTCCCTCGCGAAAGCCCGCGCCGACGAAGGCTGCCCAGTCTGTCGCGGGGAAAAAAAGAAAAGGCGCGGCGAGCCCCATGCCTGCCGCACCTTGATTTATTTCAGTGTCAAAGATCAGGCGAGCTTAGCTGCCAGCTTGGCGACATGGGCGCCCTGGTATTTCGCGCCTTCCAGCTCGATCTCGGAAGGCTGGCGCGAGCCGTCACCGTTGGTGATGGTGGAAGCGCCGTAGGGCGATCCACCCTTGACTTCCTCTGTGCCCATCTGGCCCTGGAAGGCATAAGGCAGGCCGGCAACGACCATGCCCTGGTGCAGGAAGGTGGGGAGGAAGCCGAGGATGGTCGATTCCTGGCCGCCGTGCTGGGTTGCCGAGGAGGTGAAGACCGAACCGAGCTTGCCGACTAGCTTGCCGGCGAACCAGAGGCCGCCCGTCTGATCCCAGAAATTGCGCATCTGCGAGGCGACCGTGCCGAAGCGGGTGCCGGCACCGACGATGATCGCGTCGTAGTCGGCCAGTTCGTCGACGGTGGCGATCGGAGCCGCTTGATCGACCTTGTAATAGGAAGCCTTGGCGACATCTTCCGGAACCAGTTCCGGAACGCGCTTGACGGTGACCTCGGCACCGGCCGACTTCGCGCCTTCGGCAACGGCATAGGCCATGGTTTCAATATGGCCGTAAGCCGAATAATAAAGGACGAGAACCTTCGCCATCTTCAATCTCCCTTGGAGCACTGGTTGAATTTCGTGACCGAGGGAGTTCTATCAGCGGGTATTTCCGAACACAGCCATGCCTTGAAGAACTCAGTGTTCAATATCCGTAGACGAAAATTCACTTGCGTTTTCATTTCAGCAAAAATGAACGTATCGCAGAACAGCACTTGCACTTTTGGGCATCATGCCGTGGCTGTTTGCAAAGCGACCGAACGGCACTACCTATTCACCAGCCTCAGATCACGGAACATCCCATGAGCCAAAACATCGTCGTCACCGCCGCCATGCTCGCCATCGGCGACGAACTTCTTTCCGGCCGCACCAAGGACAAAAATATCGGCCATCTCGCCGATCTGCTCACGCTTTCCGGCATTGATCTCAAGGAGGTGCGCATCGTCGCCGACGACGAGGAGGCGATCGTCGAGGCGCTGAACGCCCTTCGCGGCAAATATGATTACGTCTTCACCTCGGGCGGTATCGGGCCGACGCATGACGACATCACCGCCGATGCCATCTCCAAGGCTTTCGGCGTGCCTTGCGAATATGACGAAGCGGCAATGACACTGCTTGCCGAGATGTATCGGCGCCGCGAGATGGAATTCACCGAAGCGCGCCAGCGCATGGCGCGCATGCCGCGCGGGGCCGTGCATATCGCCAATCCGGTCTCGACCGCGCCAGGCTTCGTCATCGGCAATGTCCATGTCATGGCCGGCGTGCCGCAGGTCTTCCAGGCGATGGTCGACAATGTGCTGCCGACGCTTCGAACCGGCACGCCGGTGCTTTCGCTCGCCATCGCCTGCCCTTACGGCGAAGGCGAGATCGGCACGCCCTTGACCGCGATTCAGAAAGCACATCCGGAAACCAGTATCGGCTCCTACCCGCGCTATGTCGGCCAGAAATTCTCGACCGAGATCGTCGTGCGCGGCCGCTCGCAGGCGGTTATCGATGCGGCCGGCGCCGAAGTGCAGGCGATGATCGACGCCATCCGCCGCAGGAAGGACATCGCCGAAAACCATTCCGCCGAGGCTTGAGGGAAACGCCGGAACTCAGGGCCATCCTTGATCCCCATCAAGGAACAGGAGTACGGTCCGGTGCATTCCTTTCCTCGCGCAAGCCATTTCAGCGCAAGGAGAATTGATATGTCTTACAAAACCATTCTCGCCATTCTCGATACATCAGACAATAGTGCTGCGGTTGCCGATTTCGCCTTTGCCTTCGCCGCTGAAAGCGGCGCCCACGTGATCGGCCTGCATGCCGAAATCATCTCCGCCGTGCCGCTGGTGGCGCCGATGGAAATCCCCGATCCCGTCGCCGTGCAGGCGCTGCAGGACATGGCGCACAGCGAAACGATTGCGGTTGAGCGCATCTTCAGGGCGATAGCGGAGGCATCAGGCGCCTCCTCCGAGTGGCGCAGCTTTGCCACATCAACCGGATACGGCTCCGCACCGCTGATCGAAAGTGCGCGCAGCGCCGACCTCTTGATCGCCTCACAGGCCGACCCGGCCAGACCTTCCGACAGCTACGTCGACGTCGACAGCTTCCTCTTCGAAAGCGGCCGGCCGGTGCTGATGATCCCCTATATCATCCGCCAGCCGAAGCCGATCAAGCGCGTGCTGATCGCCTGGAACGGCTCGAAGGAGGCGGCGCGCGCGACCTTCGACGCGCTGCCGATCCTCAAAGCCGCCGACGAGGTGGAGATCTTGTCGGTCGATCCGGCCGATACGGCGCTGCAATCGCCGCTGACAGCAGGCGCCGACATCGCCGCGACGCTTGCGCGTCATGGCGTGAAGACGACGCTTTCGACTGCGCAAAGTGTGGACAAAAGTGCGTCCCACGTCATCGAAAACAGGCTATCGGACAGCAGCATCGATCTTCTCGTCATGGGCGCTTATACGCATTCCTGGCTCTGGCAGATGATCTTCGGCGGCACGACCAAGACCCTGCTGCAATCGATGACGGCACTGACCCTGTTATCGCGTTGATTGGCTGCTCTTGCCTTTTGCCGGCAAATCCCGCTAATTGCGGCGACCGATGACAGCTTCGAGCCTCGGCCCCATCTCGCGCAGTTCCGGCTGCGCGATTTGCGTTTTGCCAATCGCCGCTTCAAGCCCGTCCGGTCGCCGGCAAACGGCGTGTCGTTTTTTCATGCCGCGGAGCAGCCCGATGTCCCTTCCCGATAAAGCCTTTCCCGTTTCCTGGGATCAGTTCCACCGCGATGCGCGCGCGCTTGCCTGGCGGCTTGCCGGCCTTGATCAGACGTTCAAGGCGATCGTCTGCATCACCCGCGGCGGCCTCGTTCCGGCAGCGATCATCTCGCGCGAACTGAACATCCGGCTGATCGAGACCGTCTGCGTCGCGTCCTATCATGACTATGTGAACCAGGGGGACATGGTGCTGCTCAAGGGAATAGCGCCCGAACTTCAGGAAAATGGCGGCGAAAGCGTGCTCGTCGTCGACGATCTGACGGATACCGGCAAGACCGCCGCACAGGTGCGCACGATGCTGCCGAAGGCACATTTCGCCTGCGTCTATGCCAAGCCGAAGGGCGTGCCGACCGTCGACACCTTCATCACCGAGGTGAGCCAGGATACCTGGATCTACTTCCCTTGGGACATGGGCTTCTCCTATCAGGAGCCGATCGCCAAGGGCGCGCGCTGATCGCCACCGATCTCAACGCGCATCCTTCGCATTTACCACTTGAAATTGTTCCAGATTTTGTCGGCGAGGTTTTCTGAATCCGCTATCGGGATCTGCACATCTATTTTATCTTATTCGCATAAACTCGGCAGCTGCGAATCGCGTCAAATTGCGCTTAAAGCGTGCAGCAAACGATGCGATATAAGGAAGCAAGATGGCGCGGTGGGGGCATATCGGGGCGGTTGTGACCGTCGGGTTGGCGACCTTTCTATTTCCGCTGGCGCCTGTCCGCGCTGAGCCTGCCTACATTCCTCTCGTGCGCGACTACGTCGAGAAGCAGGTCCGGCCGATGGTGGAAACGCCCTTGGTGCTGAAAGCCATTGCCGAACAGAATGCGAAATTCGGCAATGTCAGCGAAATGGATATGCGGGTGCTCGAYGAGACCTACCGGTCGGAGGTCGATCAGCACCAACTGCACATGGTCACGCTGCTGCTCGACAAATCCGTGTCGCATTACCTGAAAGCCAGGCAGGACACCTCACAAGGGGCGATCCTCGAATTTTTCGTCACCGACTCGCATGGGCTGAATGTCGGTCAGAGCACCGTCACCGCCGACTATTGGCAGGGCGACGAGGAGAAATATCTCAGAACCTTCGCCAACAGCTCCCGGGAGATCTTCATCGACCGGGCCGAACGCAACGACTCCACCCAGATTCTCGAAACGCAGGCGAGTTTCGTCGTCATGGACGAAGAGAACAGGCCGATTGGCGTCGCCATCGTTACCATCGCCATCGATGCGCTTTGACAGGCACTTGCACCCGTGCGAATCGCCATGCCCATTTGCGCCGGAAATGCCATCACAAGATTTGCCGCAGGACGCTTTTTTGCCGTTCCGACCTTTTCCTTAGCCGGCAACACCTGCAAGCCATTGTAATTTCAGCGCTCCCCGGCTTTCCCCAATCTCCACAGGCGCATCCACAACATGTTGTGGTTAGCAATCAATTAAAAGCCAGCCCTTGACGGAATCAGCTGTTTCAAACTTTACTATTTCTGATGTTGCGGCGGCGACAGGACCGGAGGTAACGAGCCCGGTTCCCTTTTGAAAATTAGGACGCAGAATCAGGGCGGTGGACCGGGAACGGTTCAGGCCTGACAGGATTTTTGCGCGGTTTTCAGCCTCCAAAAAAAGTGACATCGGGGCTGGCGATAATAAGCTGTTAATACTATATTTAGTGTTTGCAGCCACCATCACCACAAGATACAGGAAGATCATCTCCGGATGACACCCCTGTCACGATACGGAAACGAGACTGGCTGCGCGACGACAAAGTGCCGCCGGATAGGAATTTTGCGCCGAGGTCGCGGGGACCGGGCGCCAACACGAGGTCAAGACCATGCGCATCGAACGTCGTTTCACGAAGGCCGGCCAAGGCGCCTATGCGGATATCGAATTCCGCAAGGCGACGAGCGAGATCAAGAACCCTGACGGTTCGGTCGTGTTCCGCCTCGAGAATATCGACGTTCCCGCGCAGTTCTCCCAGGTCGCGACCGACGTTCTGGCGCAGAAGTATTTTCGCAAGGCCGGCGTTCCCACCCGGCTGAAGAAGGTCGAGGAAAACGATGTTCCTTCCTTCCTGTGGCGCTCCGTTCCCGACGATGCTGCGCTGAAGACCCTGTCTAAGGATGAGCAGACCGGCTCCGAAATCGATGCGCGCCAGGTCTYCGACCGTCTTGCCGGCACCTGGACCTATTGGGGCTGGAAGGGCGGCTATTTCTCCTCCGAGGAAGATGCCTCGGCCTTCAAGGACGAGCTTGCCTACATGCTCGCCACCCAGCGCGTCGCCCCGAACTCGCCGCAGTGGTTCAACACCGGCCTGCACTGGGCCTACGGCATCGATGGTCCCGGCCAGGGCCATTTCTACGTCGACCCTTTCACCGGCAAGCTGACCAAGTCCAAGTCGGCCTACGAACACCCGCAGCCGCATGCCTGCTTCATCCAGTCTGTCGAGGACGACCTCGTCAACGAAGGCGGCATCATGGACCTCTGGGTGCGTGAGGCGCGCCTCTTCAAATACGGCTCTGGTACCGGTTCCAACTTCTCGATGCTGCGCGGCGAWGGCGAAAAGCTTTCCGGCGGCGGCCGTTCCTCCGGCCTGATGAGCTTCCTGAAGATTGGCGACCGCGCCGCCGGCGCCATCAAATCGGGCGGCACGACGCGCCGCGCCGCCAAGATGGTGGTCGTCGATATCGACCATCCGGATATCGAGGAATACATCAACTGGAAGGTCAAGGAGGAGCAGAAGGTCGCGGCTCTCGTGACCGGCTCGAAGGTCGTCGCCAAGCATCTGAAGGCGATCATGAAGGCCTGCTTCAACTGCGAAGGCGGTGACAACGGCGATTGCTACGATCCCAACAAGAACCCTGCCCTGAAGCGCGAAATCCGCGCCGCCAAGAAGGACCAGGTTCCTGAGAACTACGTCCAGCGCGTCATCCAGTTCGCCCGTCAGGGCTACAAGGATCTCCAATTCAAGACCTACGACACGGATTGGGACTCGGAAGCCTACCTCACGGTATCCGGCCAGAACTCCAACAACTCCGTCTCGATCAAGGACGACTTCCTGCGCGCCGTCGAGAATGATGGCGAATGGAACCTGACCGCCCGCAAGGACGGCCGCGTGATGAAGACGCTGAAGGCCCGCGATCTCTGGGAAACGATTTCCTACGCTGCCTGGGCTTCGGCCGATCCGGGCATCCACTTCAATACGACGATGAACGACTGGCACACTTCGCCGGCCGGCGGCCCGATCCGCGGCTCGAACCCGTGCTCGGAATACATGTTCCTCGATGACACGGCCTGCAACCTTGCCTCGCTGAACCTGCTGCAGTTCAAGGACAAGGCTACCAAGCGCATCAACATCGCCGATTACGAACATGCAGTTCGCCTGTGGACGGTCGTGCTCGAAGTCTCGGTGATGATGGCGCAGTTCCCGTCGAAGCGCATTGCCGAACTCTCTTACGAATACCGCACGCTCGGCCTTGGCTACGCCAATATCGGCGGCCTGCTGATGTCGTCGGGCATTCCCTATGACTCCACTGAGGCCCGCGCCATTGCAGGCTCGCTGACCGCGATCATGACCGGTGTCTGCTATGCGACCTCGGCCGAAATGGCTGCCGAACTCGGCCCGTTCCCGAACTTCGCGCCGAACCGCGAGAGCATGCTCAGGGTCATTCGCAACCATCGCCGCGCCGCTCATGGCGAAACCTCCGGCTATGAGGCCCTGTCGATTGACCCGGTCGCGCTGATCCATTCGGAAAACCCGGACCAGGATCTCGTCGCCCACGCCAAGTCGGCCTGGGACAAAGCGCTCGAGCTCGGTGAACAGCATGGCTACCGCAATGCCCAGGTCTCGGTCATCGCGCCCACAGGCACGATCGGTCTCGTCATGGATTGCGATACCACCGGCATCGAGCCCGACTTTGCCCTCGTCAAGTTCAAGAAGCTCGCCGGTGGCGGCTACTTCAAGATCATCAACCGCGCCGTGCCCGACGCGCTGCGCACGCTTGGCTATTCGGAAAGCCAGATCGCCGACATCGAGGCCTATGCCGTCGGCCATGGCAATCTGAACCAGGCGCCGGCTGTCAATCCATCGACGCTGAAGACCAAGGGCTTCACCGACGAGAAGGTGGAAGCCGTCAACGCCGCGCTGAAGAGCGCCTTCGACATCAAGTTCGTCTTCAACCAGTGGACGCTGGGCGCCGACTTCCTGAAGGAGACGCTGAAGGTTTCGGACGAACAGCTGGCCGACATGAGCTTCAGCCTGCTCGACCATATCGGCTTCTCGAAGAAGGACATCGAAGCCGCCAACATCCACGTTTGCGGTGCGATGACGCTGGAAGGCGCGCCTTTCCTGAAGGCGGAACACCTGCCGGTCTTCGATTGCGCCAATCCCTGCGGCAAGATCGGCAAGCGCTACCTCTCTGTGGAAAGCCATATCCGCATGATGGCGGCTGCCCAGCCGTTCATCTCGGGCGCGATTTCCAAGACGATCAACATGCCGAACGAGGCGACCGTCGAGGATTGCAAGAACGCCTACATGCTCTCCTGGAAGCTTGGCCTCAAGGCCAACGCGCTCTATCGCGACGGCTCGAAGCTGTCGCAGCCGCTCAATGCCTCGCTGATCGAAGACGAGGACGACGAGGATGCGCTGGAAGAACTGCTGCAGGCACCCCTCGCCGCCCAGGCCGTCACTGTTACCGAGAAGATCATCGAGCGGGTGGTCGAGCGTGTTTCCCGCGAACGCGAGAAGCTGCCGAACCGCCGCCAGGGCTATACCCAGAAGGCCGCCGTCGGCGGACATAAGGTCTATCTCCGCACTGGCGAATTCGGCGACGGCCGTATCGGCGAGATCTTCATCGACATGCACAAGGAAGGCGCTGCCTTCCGTGCGATGATGAACAATTTCGCCATCGCCATCTCGCTTGGCCTGCAATATGGCGTGCCGCTCGAGGAATATGTCGAGGCCTTCACCTTCACCAAGTTCGAGCCGGCCGGTATGGTCATCGGCAATGACGCGATCAAGAACGCCACGTCGATCCTCGACTATGTCTTCCGCGAGCTTGCCGTTTCCTATCTCGGCCGCCACGACCTGGCCCATGTCGATACGTCTGACTTCTCGAACACGGCACTCGGCAAGGGCATCCAGGAAGGCAAAACCAACCTGCTCTCCACCGGCTGGACCCGCGGCTACAAGCCGACGCTGGTGTCCGGCACCGGCGGCGAACGCCAGGCAGGCGAACCCAAGGGTGCGGCCACCGCCGCCCCTGCCCGCGCCGCCTCCACCGGCACCGTGACTGCCTTTGCAGGCAGCGCTGCCCGCAAGCTGGAGCCGACGATTGCCGTCTCCACCTCCGAAATCGTTGCCTTCAAGCGCGACTACGAGGAGCGCGCCAAGGAATTGGCGGAAGAGATCGCCGAAGAGCTGACCGAGGAAATCACCAGCGACGCGACAGCCCTCTTCTCCGACAAGGCGGCGGCCGACGCGGCAACGGCGAAATCCGAAGCCAAGAAGCGGGAAGCCGAGCGCCGCCAGCGCTCGATCATGCAGGGCTATACCGGCAACATGTGCTCGGAGTGCCAGAATTTTACGATGGTGCGGAATGGCACCTGCGAGAAGTGCGACACTTGTGGCGCTACGAGTGGGTGCAGCTGAGTAGGCTCTTCCTACTCTTCGGTTCTAAAAATATCGTGGGGGGTCCGGGCAACCGGGCCTCTCATACTTTCATAAACAATATTGAAGTTGGAACTTTGGGGCCCCTTCAGCTTCGCGGCCGAAGGGAGCCAGAAACAACCGATCATCGTACTGGTCGATACGTTCGTTCTTCCTCAGGCTTAATGTAGGATTTTCGACTGCTGGGGCAATCTCGCCGGATCCCGCTGGCCCCGCTTTAACCGGCCCCCGGCTTTCGTTTAAAAGGGAAGAAAGTCGAACAGGCGCTTGCTGGCCCTCGCCGCCCAAGCCGGCTTCACGGTTCCGGCAACCAATGGCGGGCCGGACGATGGAGCCAAGGGCGATTGATGGAACCGGTTGAGCATCGCGTCGCACACGTTGTGCCCCCAGTTCGTCAGATACTCCGTCTCCTTCGCGCCCAGAAAATGGAGATAGGTGCCGACCTCCGAGGGAACGACCGACGACGGCGGCAGCGTGTAGGACGCGTAGGGCTTGAGCTCGACGTCCTTGCTGTCGATTGACCAATAGACGCCGCGCGTTCTCGCGCGCAGAGCCGATTTCGCGAGATCGTCGAGGCCAAGCCTATCAGCCTGTTTTGCGGCCTTGAAGCCACCGATCAGGTCTCGGCGCCTCAACGACCGCACCTGATTGTCGGTCGTATCGAGAACGCGCTTGAGCTGGGAGAGATAGTTCCAGTATCCGTGGGTCGAGGATCGCCAAGGCGCTCCGGCATCGCTGACAAACAAGCAATCGCAGCGTTTCAGCACCGGCTCGATGCCGTGATTGTCATAGATGCCACCGTCGCTCAATATTGCCCTGCCCGGAGCAGCCGGTTCGCCAACGGTGTCATCGAGTTTTTCCCTTTTCCAGGAAAACTGCGACAGGTCCAATCGCAGCGGTGACAGCACGGGCGGGAATGCCGCCGAAGCGGCAACCGCGGTCGCGAGCGAAAGTGTCGGATGAAACGACACCCCGATCCTGTAATCCGCGAGATAGCGGTTGGACATCCGGAAGAGTGAACCGGTGCTGAGATTGCTGGAGCAAAATACGAACCAGGGCGATCTCGGAAGATCGCTCAGGCTTGGTGATTTTCCGTCGAAGAGATGCCGCTCGTAGAGTTTAGCGGCTTCCTCCGCCGCGCACGAGAAGGGGTTGAACACGCCCTTCAGGAAGCACGGCCCATCCGCGAACACCTGACTGAAGGCCAGAATGCGATTGAGGTATTCAGTCTTGAAGTTGACGGCGACCTCGTTCTCGAAGATCAGCCGTGGCCACACATAGGCCAGAAGGCCGGATGCGATAGATCCGCCCGAGACCGACGAGATCATATCGAGTTTCGCCAGAAGACCGGCCTCGTTGAGTCTCGCAAGTGATCCCGCATGGAAAAGCATGGCCCGATAGCCGCCGCCCGAAAGGCAGAGGCCGAGTTGGTAGCGCTCGGCCGGCTTGTCGGGTTCGTCGGATCCCGGCAGGATGGCATTCGATGGGGCATGCTCTTCTGACATGCTCACCCTCACTCAGGAATATGAGTTTCCCAACATTTCTTCCTCCGGGCAAACCAACGGTCGCTCGTCTTTGGGCCTGCGCGCTACTGACTCGTATATCGGCGGGAGTTGGCATCGCATTTGTGCCACTCCCAGTTTATTCCGGCTTCGTCCTTATGGCCATAACACCAGTCCGCGCGATCGAGCAGCGGACCGAGTTCGTCGCGCCGTTTGCATGCCCGTAGCGTCTCGGGCCCGTCGCGATCGACACTCGTGCGGCAGATATCGTCCAGTCCTGTCCACTGATGGATCAACCGATCCGGTGCCTTGGCCCCCTTGTCCGTGGCGAGCACCTTTCCGGTCTCGGACTCGATCTGCAGAGAGGCCGTGTTCCACACGAAAGAGAATTCCGCCATCCCGGCGGACGTCTTACCCGTGTCCCTGTTTCCGGCAAACCACTCGACAATTCCCGACATCTCGCATTTTCCGGCACAGCTGGCAGTTACGGAGCCCGGCTTGACGCTGTAGATGCGCTCCGGCCAGCGTTGGGCGAAGGCGGCCTTTTCCTTCAGGACAGCGTCTTTGTCGACCGAGTTTCCGAAGAAGGAGACCTCGTCCGCATAGACGCCCTTCATAAAAGCCAACGCCGAGGCACTGTCTTTTGACCATTCGTCATTGTATCGGTTAACGAAATCAACCGCCTCCCTGGTCAGGTCGCCGGGTTCGGAGGCCGCCACCTCCTCGGAAGCGCTGGGGTCTGACGGCATGTCGGCGGGTGTTGCGCTCTCCTGCGGCGCTGCGCCTAGCGGGGGCGGCGCGCTTTCCTGTGCCGAGGGCATATCCTCGGGCGTGTTGATGTTCCAGTCTCGCATTTCCGCAGCGGTGAGATACCGTATATCGGTGCTGTCGATCGACAGGCTGAGCTGCAGCAGATTGGGGCTTACTCCCATGTCGGTGAGATAGCCGATGATCTCACCGGTCATCAATTGAACGGTCGAGACTGCCAATTTGTTGTCCATGGGGACATCGTCGGATAGGGAAATCCGATGCACGCCGATCGAGCCCGGCTCGGCGAACCTTTCGACGCCACCGACGAAGGCAAAGGCGCAAGCCGATGCACATTCCAAGGCTCTGATCTGGAGCGTTCTCGCATTCAGTGCGCGGATGGCGCGGCCGAACCTGATCGCGGTGACCACGTTTCCGCCGGGCGAGTCAAAGCTGATATAGTCCGCTTGGTACTGCGTGTATTCGTCGACAAGCTGCATCGGATCGTCGGAGAATTCAAACACGCCCTTTATTACCAGACCACGTCCCGGGGCGCCGTCCACACGTTGGTAGGAAATTGCTGCATGCCCCTCTCCGGCCATGGCGACGAACGCCAGCAGCAGCGATATCAACGAGACGGATTTGCGCATTCTTACCCAACCCTCGAGCACCTGTATTTCTCCTGTCGTCATTCGCAGCATAGCTTGGCAGCTCTGTATAGCCGGATGATGAAATCACCTGCCCGTGAAGCCCGACCTCATCGGCGGCCGCCGACGCCGATTACGGTCAGAAGAACAATAGCTTCGCAGAGAATGTTGATACCGATCAATGCACAAGGGGCGATCTTCTGGCAAGCGGCACAATCAGAAGTGATGAGACAAGGTAAACGCCGGTTCCTCGCACAATCGCGAGATCCCTGTCCGCATTCGTCGGGACGCGCCGGCTGAACGCCAGCAGTTCGACGCCCTGCCATCGATATCCGCCGCGCTTGAAATCGACCATATTACTTCCCGAGCGGCGGGCGTTGTAGACCGATGCAATGAATATCGATTATGTCACCTGCATCCAAGCATTCGACCAACGAGGCACTTCGTGACTTTTGCCTATGACAATCACGCCCTCGATCTGAGGAGCGATGCCGATTTCTTCTCCCTCCTCACCGAAAGCTACCGGCGCATCACCGGCCGTCGTCTTGTCCAGGACGGGCAAGGGCCGGACTGGCTCTACAACGATGCATCCTTCGTGGTCCTCGCTCACAACACCGCGCCCGACCCGCGCTTCATCTACGCCAACCGCACCGCGCAGAACTGCTTCGAATACAGCTGGGATGAATTTACTGCGCTGCCGTCGCGGCTTTCGGCCGAGCAGCCTGATCGCGCCGAGCGCCAGCGGCTGCTGGACGCCGTCACGCACGATGGTTTTGTCGACAATGCGCGCGGTCTCAGGATCGCGAAATCGGGGCGCCGTTTCTGGATCGAGGATGTGACCGTCTGGCAGCTCATCGATGAAACCGGCAAGCGGTTGGGCCAGGCTGCGATATTCCCTTCGTGGCGGGACGCGTAATGTCGCCGTCCCGGGGGAGCGGCAAACGTAGCTTAGCGGTTCTTGCTATACGCTCTCTGCTCCCTCATTCCTGTCCTCGGACTTGATCCGAGTTTTATCGCAATGAAGCTACGGTTTCACGCGGTCAGGATGCGCCGCCTGAAATGCCGGCAGTTTGGCGCATTTGGCGTCGATATCGACGATGCCTTTGAAAGCGGTCATATCTACTCCCCAGCGGCGGGCGTTGTAGACCTGTGGAACCAGACAGAGATCCGCCATCGTCGGCCTGTCGCCAAAGCTGAATGCTCCATCAAATTCGCCGATCATGGCTTCCAGTTTGCGCAGTCCGTCGGCAATGAAATGCTTCATCCATTCCTCGCGGGCATCGGCCTTATCCGTCATGGTCATCAGATGCGACACGACATGCAAGTTGCAGATCGGATGGATGTCCATGGCGACCGCATAGGCAAGGGCGCGGACTTTCTGGCGATCGGCAATGTCAGGTGGCAACAATCCGCATTCCGGCCGAAGCTCGGCCAGATATTCGATGATTGCCAGCGACTGGGTCAGTGTTTTCCCGTCGATCACCAATGTCGGCACGAAGCTCTGCGGGTTGAGCGTGAGATAGTCCGGCGTCCTGTGCGCGCCCTCCAGCAGGTTGATGGGCACGGTCTTATAATCGATGCCCAAGAGATTGAGCGCGATGCGGACGCGATAGCTCGCCGATGATCGCCAGTAGTCGTAAAGAACGACCTCGTTCATCGCGGGTCGGCCCGTTGGTATTTTTCGACAGTCTGCTCGATCGCCCCGAAGATCGAATGACCGGCCTTATCCTTCATCTCTATGCGGACCTGATCCCCGAACTTCATGAAGGGAGTCCTCGGGGATCCGGTGTCGATGGCCTCGATCATCCTGAGTTCGGCTATGCAGGAGTAGCCGTCTCCTCCCTCTTCCACCGGCTTGCCGGGGCCGCCGTCGAGCTTGTTGGACACTGTTCCCGAGCCGATAATCGTTCCGGCCAGGAGGTTACGGGTTTTGGCGGCATGGGCGATCAGTTGGCCAAAATCGAAGGTCATGTCGATACCGGCGTTGGCTTTGCCGAATGGCTTGCCGTTCAAGCTCACCAGCAGCGGAAGATGTAGCTTGCCGCCGTCCCAGGCATCTCCGAGCTCGTCCGGCGTCACCGCGACCGGAGAAAATGCCGATGCCGGCTTCGACTGGAAGAAACCAAATCCCTTTGCCAGTTCGCCCGGGATCAGACCGCGCAGCGACACGTCGTTGACGAGCATCAGCAGGCGGATGGCGCCGCGTGCGGCTTCCGGGCTGGAACCCATGGCGACGTCGCCGGTAATGGCCGCGACCTCGCCTTCCATGTCGATCCCGTAAGCCTCGTCAACCGCCACGATCGGATCGCGCGGCGCGAGGAAAGCGTCCGACCCGCCTTGATAGATCAGCGGATCGGTCCAGAAGCTTGCAGGCATCTCGGCGCCGCGCGCCTTACGCACCAGTTCGACATGGTTGACGTAAGCGGAACCATCGGCCCATTGGTAGGCCCGCGGCAAAGGTGACGTAGCGTCATGTTCGTGAAACCGGATCGTCGGCTGGGCTCCGGTCTCGACGCCTTCGGCAATCAGCTGAAGTCTCGGAGCCACATGCTCCCAGTCGTCGAGCGCCGCCTGCAGGGTCCGGGCAATGTGACCGACCTCCGAACAGCGGGTCAGGTCGCGGGAAACGACGACGAGCCGGCCGTCCCTCGTGGAGTCCTTCAAGGTCGCAAGCTTCATATCTTAATTCCAGTGCCGGAGGGTGTCTTTGCTTGATGCATCACTTGAGCCCGGGGGTTCCGTCGAACTTGCGTTCCAGGCCGTCCCAGCACTCGAGGTAATTATCCTGCAGCGTTTCGAGCTCGGCTGCGTATTTCGTCAATTGCTGCGGGTACCTGGTCTCGAACATGAAGGCCATGGTGTGGTCGAGCTTCACCGGTTTGAGCTCGGTATTGGATGCCTTTTCGAAGGCAAGCGCGTCCGGCCCGTGGGGAAGCATCATGTTGTGCAGGCTCATGCCGCCGGGCACGAAGCCCTCCTCCTTGGCGTCATACTGGCCATGGATCAGGCCCATGAACTCGCTCATGATGTTGCGGTGGTACCAAGGCGGACGGAAGGTGTGTTCGGCGACCAGCCAGCGCGGCGGAAAAATCACGAAATCGACATTTGCCGTGCCGGCATCTTCGGTGGGCGCGGTCAGCACCGAAAAGATCGACGGATCGGGATGGTCGAAGCTGATGGCGCCGACCGGAGAAAATGTCCGCAAGTCGTATTTGTAAGGCGCGTAATTGCCGTGCCAGGCGACCACATCGAGGGGCGAGTGGCCGATCTCCGTGACATAGAATTTTCCGCACCACTTCACATGCACGCGGCAAGGCGTTTCCTTATCCTCGAAAGCGGYAACGGGTGTCTTGAAGTCACGCGGGTTTGCCAGGCAGTTGGCGCCAATCGGTCCGCGGTCCGGCAGCGTGAATTTGGCGCCGTAATTCTCGCATATATAACCCCGCCAGACCGTCTGCTCGCCGCCCTTGAGAACCTTGAACATCATGCCACGCGGGATGAGGCATATTTCCAGGGGCTCGACATCCATGATGCCCATTTCGGTGAACACTCTGATGGCGCCGAGCTGCGGCACGATCAGCAGTTCACCGTCGGCATTGAAGAAGTAATCGTCGACCATGTCCTCATTGAAGACGTAGGCATGGGCTGAGATGCCCACCTGGGTGGTGGCATCGCCTGCCGTCGTGACTGTCCGCACCCCTTCAAGAAAGGTCAGTCTCTCCGCGGGCGCGGGGATGGGATCCCAGCGAAGCTGGCCCAGAGGAAGCGAGTGCTCGTCGAGGCAAGGCGCCGTTTTCCAGAGCGGATAGGATGCGTTGGAGAAGCGGCGGGTGTGACGCACGCTCGGGCGAATGCGATACAGCCAGGACCTTTCGTTCGTCCCGCGCGGCGCGGTGAATGGCGAGCCGGAAAGCTGCTCCGCATAAAGACCGTAATTGCATTTCTGCGGGCTGTTCTGACCCTGCGGCAAGGCACCGGGAAGCGACTCGGTTTCGAAGTCATTGCCGAAGCCCGGCATATATTTCAGCCTGTTTGCCGTCGCGGCTTCACCGTCGGACGTCTGGATCGATGTCTGGTCCATTGCTCACTCCTCCCGTAACCCTCCTGCGCCGCGCACCTTTCCAGACGCGCGGCGCTGCAGAGTTTACTCCGCTGCAGTACCGATGACACCACGCTTGATCTGATCGGCCTCGATCGACTCGAAGAGAGCCCGGAAATTGCCTTCGCCGAAGCCCTCATCACCCTTGCGCTGGATGAATTCGAAGAAGATCGGGCCGATGACGGTCTTGGAGAAGATCTGCAGCAGGATCTTCGTCATGCCGCCATTCACCACACCTTCGCCGTCGATGAGGATGCCGTGTTTCTTCATGCGCTCGATCGGTTCGCTATGGCCGTTCACGCGTTCATAGGACATGTCGTAATAGGTCTCCGGCGGACCCGGCATGAAGCGCAGGCCGTTGTCGGCAAGCCTGTCGGTGGCGTCGTAAATGTCCTCTGTTCCAACGGCGATGTGCTGGATGCCCTCGCCCCGGTACTTCTTCAGATATTCCTCGATCTGGCTGGTGTCGTCCTTCGATTCATTCAGCGGAATGCGGATTTTGCCGCAGGGCGAGGTGATGGCGCGGCTCACCAGACCGGTGATGCGGCCGTCGATGTCGAAGAAGTGGATCTGCTTGAAGTTGAACAGGTTGCGGTAAAAATCCCACCACTTGTCCATGTTGCCGCGGAAGACGTTGTGCGTCAGATGGTCGAGATAATAGAAGCCGATCCCCTGCGGATGCGGGTCGCGCTCGCCAAGCCAATCGAACTCGGCTTCGTAAGCCGATCCCTTTTCCCCATAGGTCTCGACGAAATAGAGCAGCGAGCCGCCAATGCCGACAATCGTCGGGACGTCGAGCGCCTTGTCGTCCCCCTCATAGGGAACCGCACCTTTTGATATCGCGTGGTCGAAGGTGTGCTTGGCGTCGACGACGCGCCATGCCATCGATGGGGCGCAGGGGCCATGGTTTGCGACGAAACGGGCGGCATGACTGCCGGGTTCGGCGTTTAGCAGATAGTTGATGTCACCCTGGCGCCAAACGGTGATGTCTTTCGTCTTGTGCCTGGCGACCACGACGTAGCCCATGCGTGTGAAAAGCTCGCGCAGTTTCTCAGGCTCGGGATGGGCGAATTCGACGAATTCGAAGCCGTCGGTGCCGGCCGGATTGTCGGCGGTGATTTCCGAGGGCGGTGCATCATGTGGGAAGGGACCCATTTTATTTCCTCCAGAGGAGATTGCATTTCTATGCAAAGTGTGGCCCAAAACGCGTGCAAAGTTCTTGCATTCTTTATGCTCCAGGAAGAGATTATGCACGATCCGTGAGTATTTTGGAGATTTCGCGCAATGGATGAACCGCTCGACAGATTGGATTTGCGCCTGCTCCAGGAACTTCAAAAGGACGGCAGGTTGACGAACAACGAGCTGGGGGAGCGGATCGCGCTTTCACCGTCGCAATGCTCTCGCCGGCGAACGAGACTCGAGGCTGAGGGATATATCCGCAGCTACCGCGCCTACCTCGATCGGCAGAAGTTGGGTCTGGATATGCTGGTGGTTATTTCAGTGACGCTTGCGACCCATAACAGAGACAATGCCCGCCGGTTTTCGCAACTGATCAACGCGTTGCCTGAAGTTCTCGAAGCCTATGCGCTGACCGGTGAAATGGATTATCACCTGACGGTCGCGACCCGCGGGCTCGCCGACCTTTCCAAATTCGTCAACGACGTTCTGTTGCCCCATGAGTCCGTACAGCACGTGAAGACGTCGATCGTGCTCGACACGTTGAAAACATTCGAAGGCTTTCCGGTGCTCATGCCGGGACACTGGCATTGCGACAGCACGCGGTGATGTGACGGCATCGCCCTGCGCAGATATCTAAATCAGAGCGGCAGTTCGGTCGAGAATTTCAGCTCGCGCAGCACAAAGCTCGAGACCACTGTGCGCACATGCGGGTTGCGCATCAGATAGCGGGTCATGAAGGCTTCGTAGCTTTCCACGTCGCTTGCCCTTATCTTCAGCATGTAGTCGAAGGCGCCTGATAGGGCATAGCACTCCATGATTTCCGGCCGCTCCAGCACTACCGAAGCGAAAGACGCAACCGCCTCTTCGTGGTGATCCTCCAGCGTCACATGCGCGATGACGCAGAGCTTGAGATCGAGTTTGCCCGGATCGAGCAGTGTCACACGCTTGCGGATGACGCCGTCGGCTTCCAGCTCCTGGATCTTCCGCCAGGCAGAGCTCTGCGACATGCCGGCCTTTTCCGCCAGGTCTGCCAGCGAAAGGCTGCCGTCGGCCTGGACGAGTTGCAGAAGCTTGCGGCGAAAATTCCCAGGTTCTTTCATTTTATGCGTCACTTTCGGGAAGATTTGCCATCACTATGGCGATAGCCAGCATGAAAGAAAAGAAAATCCTCCAAACCCGGATCATAATGGCAGGAATAGAGCCGTGCCTGGGAGGATCAGCCTATGACCAAGGAAAGCAGCTACACCGCCAAACTGCCCGGCCCGGACGGTTTGTATGACTACACCCCGGATGAAGATGCGATATGGGGCGAACTCTACCGGCGTCAGATGAAGTTGCTGGCCGATACGGCCTGCCGCGAATATCTGGACGGCGTCAAAATGCTGGGGCTGAAGCCAGACAAGGTGCCTCAGCTTCTCGACGTCAACAGACGCCTGAACGAGACCACCGGCTTCGGCGTGGAAGGCGTGCCGGCGCTCATTCCGCCGTCGCGCTTTTATGAGCTTCTGTCGCAAGGCAAATTCCCGCTCGCAACCTTCCTGCGCCGTYGCGAGCATATCGACTATATCGAGGAACCGGACCTGTTCCACGAGGTTTTCGGCCACTGCCCCATGCTCACCAACCAGAGCTATGCCAATTTCGTCCGGCATTTCGGCGAGACGGCCGTCCGCCTCGGCAAGGGCTATTCATGGCATCTGTTCCGCATCTTCTGGTTCACCGTCGAATTCGGCCTGATCAACACCCCGCAGGGCCGGCGCTGCTTCGGCGCGGGCATAGTCTCATCGCCAAGCGAAGCGAAGGCGGCAATGGAAGGCAAGGCGTGCGAGTTCCGGCCGTTCGATCTGCTCAGCGTGCTGAGGACGCCCTACCGGATCGATATCCTCCAGCCGATCTACTATGTCATCGACAGCTTCGCCGATCTTGAAGCGATCGTGGAGCAGGATATCGAGGCCACGATCCTAAAGGCAAAATCACTGGGTGATTTCGCCCCCGCTTTCGAAGCCAAAGCTTCGTGAATCGCCGCAGGCAATACCTCGCGAGCGACAAGCCGGAGAAGAGTGGGATCGCGACGGATTCCCCCTCACTTCGGCGTGGCTGAACTTCGATTGACGAAATCCACCAGCACACCGGGCTTGACCATGCCGGCTAGCTCTTCGGCGTCCCAGTTCGTCAGCCGCACGCAACCGTGCGATCCCACCTTGTCGATGAGCTTCGGCTCCGGCGTCCCATGTATTCCATAGGTCGGCTCGGTCAGGTCGATCCAGACCGTGCCGACCGGACCGTTCGGCCCTTTCGGGATCGTCAGGACATTGTCGTTCTTGCCCTGCTTGAAGTTTCGCTTCGGGTCGTATCGGTAGACCGGCATCCTGGCGACGCCCTTGACCTTATGCTTGCCCGACGGCGCCGGATTGTCTTCGCTTCCGATCGTCGCGGGATAGACGGCAAGCAGTGATCCGTCCCCGGCAAAGGCCAGCACCTGTCCCGTTTTCTTGTTGGCTTCGATCCTCTTGACCTTTCCTTCCGTCGGCGGGCCGGGGGTCACGACCCACACCGTATCGCCGGGCGCAAACTGCGAAGCGGGATTGAGCGCGTTTACCAGATCGATCCCCATGTGAAACCGCTCGGATAGCTTCTCGGCAACGCTCGTATATCCCAGGCTCTGCATCTTTGCCTTCTCGCCATAGTCTTCGGGGATCTTGTCAACGAGACCCTTGGCATCGTCGGCCGAGACGACGTAGCTCTCGACGATGGGGGCATTGCCTTCCAGCCGGGAGACGACTTCCGGATCCAGCCTGCCGTCGACGGGGAGATCGTTCATAGCCTCGAAACCGGCCACGGCCTTGTTGACGTTCTCGCCGGAGAGGCCATCGATCACGCCGGGAGACGCGCCCGCTCGGTCGAGCAAAACTTGAAGGCGGACGATCGCCGGGTCTGGATCTGCTGGAGCCGCCTTCTCCGCGCCAATGGAAGCAATCGAAGCGGTATTGATGGCTTCGGGTCGAAGTTCCCGCGCGGCGGCGCCGCCAACGGAAATGGCCAGGGCGAGCAGCGACATCGGCAGGGCTGTTTTCATGGACGACAAATGGCTGGAGCCAGAACTTGTTCCACTGCGCGAGAGCGGCCGGAGAATTTTGGCTACAGCTACGTCTTCAGCGGAACCGCCGGCTTCTGTTCACGATGATTTCAATGTCCAGCCTCAGTAAATTCAGTACAACCGCCAGCTGATCCGAAGGAGCAAGCAGCGGTCACGGCGTCTTCGCTTGTTTCCTGGCTGCGCGCGACCTTGCCGTGCGACGGCTCGGCCTCAGTTCCTCGATCGTCGGCAGCCACCACGCGGCGTTCTGAACCGGAAGCATTTTCGCGGGCCAGGTGCGGATGAGTTCTTCGAGTGTGGGCACCCGCCAATATCCCCAGACGTGATCCTCGGTCACGCCGGGATAAAAGTCCGCAACGACACCCGGGTCGACCAGTTCGCCTGAGATTTCGCTAAAGACGACGATTCCATAGGCGGTGACCACAGGACGTCCTATTGGCGGCAGGTCGTCGCTCTGAAGCGGGTAACGGTGACGCTTTCGTTCCGCAGAGCGGAGTTTGCTGCGCATCTCCTGTTCGGTCCCCTTCCGCTCCTCGGCTCGACGTCGTCTCTCTTCCGGCTCGTTCCTGCGAGCCGCCGCCTCGATCTCGGGCCATCTGCGCCGGAGTTCCTCATAGGACCGGAAGGGAACGTGCCAAATCCTGAGATCGCCGTCCCACCGTGAGAATGGCACCTCGCGCAATTCGTCGACGACGGTCTTCGAATACGGCGTGCGGATTCGGAAGCCTGCCTTGCCGAGTTCGAGATATGGACTGTCGATGGGATCGAAGGCGAAGGCGTCGCGTCCCTTTGCGTCCGCATGGGCGTCGGCTTCGGACTCGATCTCGGCAAGCCATCGTCCGATGCGGCGGGACGCCGTCCGCCCGGGAACGAACCAGGCCTGGCGGGCATCGCTCCAGCGGGCACGGGGGAAGCGTCTTCGGATTGCTCGACGGTCATCCTGTCGTAAGGGAAAGAAATGTCCGCGCCGGGCTTCGCACCGTCTTCGCCGGACGGAGCCTTGTCGTGATCAGCGGCGGATTTGGATTCGGTCATGGAAGGAGAACGCTAACGCGCAGCGATCGGTTTCCGATAAGGCGCTCGCTTGGCTGCCCTCTCAGTGAATTGTCTTCGACCGTTTCTCGGTATGCGAGATGTCATCGAGCGTCGCGATAAGCTTTTCGAACTCGCTCAAGACACGATTGAACTCGGCGTCCAGCATGTTGACGATTTCCGGTATCGTCGAGGACACGGACGCAATCAGCCTGTCGATCCATACGCAGCGCTCGGCTGGCACATTTGCGAGAACCTCCCGCCGATGCGTCTTCAGCTCGCGGAGGATGCGAACGATAAGGGCTGCTCGATCCGCTCGGCTCAAGAGCGGAAGCCTTGTCTGCGCCTGCTGGATTTCTGTTATCAGCGCCGTTGCCATCCCCTGATCTCCAACACTCTAATACAACCGGGTATCACAACCGTAGCGTTTGCAACACGGACTTTAGTCTGATTCACCAGCTTGGTGCAGCGTGATCCGCACCGCGCGACCACCGCCGATAATCAATTGCTCGTCGCAACGAGATCCGACATGTCGCAGCTGCGCCGCGGTCCTTCCCATGGTTGATACGTATTGTCTTCCGGTCGATACGACTTGTAGCGAGCGGCGCACCGGGCTGCCGCCTGTGCATTCACTTTCGTGCCGACGCCTTCATCGGCCTCGGCGACAGTCCGCTGGAACGGCGATGCGCATTCGCGGGTCTCACCGCTATAGGACTGATAGCTGTTGGTCGTGGGATCGAAAGAGCGATAACGTTCCCCACACCAGGCAAGATGCGCGGCCGAAAGTCTGGGCTGCGGTGTCTGAATTTCGGCTGGCGGGCGAGCCGAATCGGGCCTCGCCGCTGACGCCGTGCTCGCCGACGCCTCGGTCACATAGCTGGAATAGAGAGGCGGAATTCGTTCATAGGGCTGCTGCCGAGGATCGACTTTTACCGGCGTCGTCGTCCATAGATCGCGCGCTGCGAGCTCCTTGAAGGCGTGAGGTTCGGAATCCGCCACGACATAGGATGCGACAGATGCGGCAGCGACGCAGGCCCCGACCGAGCTTAAGATGCCAACGGCAACGGATGCAATGGCTTTCATTGTCCCGACCCCTGCTGTTGAACCTGTGGAACCCAGACACGGCCGGCGGCACTGCTATGTCGGCCGCCGGTGGCGACAAGCACGGCGAGAATGCCGGCGATTGCCAGCAGGATGGCAATCAGCGGCACGGCCAGACCACCGGATTTCTCTTCGGAATAGATCATGTTCCTCTCCTCGCTGGCGCTCCGGCGGCGGGGGTCGCCGCCGGGGGCATCGGCTGTTTTTGGCCGCACGACGACGCTGCCGTCGGTCGTGCGGCGGTTCCCGGACTTTGAGCGATGATTTCCGGATTGAGGACGCGGCAGAGGCCGCGGATAGGATCAGATCACTTGATGACCTGGATCACCTTGCGGGACGACGGTTCGACGATGACACGTTCATCGTCGACCACCGCATAAGCATAGGTCGGGTCATCCGGAATAGGCGTTACGACAACCGTCTCCGGCAGGGGCTGACCGACGACGACCTTCTCCTTCACGACCACGCGCGCCGATGGTGCCGGAGCCTCGCGGACATAGGTGACGACCTTTTGCGGCGGCGGATCGATCACGGTTCCAACGACTGCGCCGGCAACGCCGCCGACAGCTGCACCAACGGGGCCGCCGACGATCGCCCCAGTGACCGCGCCACCGGCGGCACCGTTGACGGTCGAGGACTGGGCGAATGCGACGCCTGACATGAGGGTCGCGGCAGTTGCCGCACCGACGATAAGCTTGGAGATCATTTTCTCCTCCTTCTGTTTCGAGGCGGCCTTCGTGACCGCTGCCAACCAACTAGCTGGACGCAGGGTCGTTCCACGCCTCAGACCTCAGTCTGATCGACCCCGGCCTTTGGTCCCAAACCCATTCCAAGGCCCGTTGCCGACGCTATTTCAAGATCGAGAACCCGCATAATCGCGGGCATAAGCAGGAGATCGAAGGAGATGGCGCGATCCAACCGCCGGGAAGCAGGACGCAGGCGTCTGGCGATGCGTCTGCCGCATATGCGGAAGTTGATCATGGAAGCGCGCGACCCGTGGCAGCTGGAGCTCTTCGAAGCCTATCAGATGGCAGTCGAAGCCCGCGACTCCGTTCGAAGGCGACGGTTCAATCCAAACCTGGTGCTAGAGTACGACGAAACCTGTTTGGTGATCGAGCGGCACGTCATCTGCGCGATAGAGGAAGCCTCCTACGCGCAGCCGTTGAAGTCCGACGAGCCGTCATACCCGAGCGGATAGATCTCTTGCGACGGTATCGCCTGATTGAGACGACAGCCTGAGCCAGGGAATCTTATGGTGCGCGGCAGGCGACGATGAGCGCGCTCATGCCGCCGCAAGGACGGGCTCCGCAGCGCGATTCCACGCGCTCGGCCACTTGAGCGACGATTTCCGGCATACGCTCCTCCGGCACCCGTCGTTCGACCTCTCCCCTGAGCGGAGTGCCTTGGCAGAACGCCGCAGCCACGTCGCGCCCGGTGGCCGCGACTGACGTCAATTCGACCCGATCGCAGGATACCGCGTCAAACCCCGCCGAAGTCAGCTGCGCCTTGATCTGATCGGGGTCGAAGTAGGAATATTGCAAGCGCGTGAAAAAATCCGGCGGATCCGACGGGAAGAGGCTTCCCAGGCATTCGTCCACACATCTTGCGAAGTCGTTGGCCTCGATTGAATCCCACGTCGAGAACAGGAAACGACCTCCGTTCCGCAACACTCTTTTGGCCTCGCCATAAGCCTTCAGCTTATCCGGAAAGAACATCACGCCGAACTGGCAGACGACGAGATCGAACATCGAAGACGCGAACGGGAGATCTTGCGCATCGGCGTGCATCCAGTGGGTCCGCGACATCGTCAGCGATGGTGCGCCAACGTCGATCATCGCCTGGCTGAGATCGGTGGCAACGATCTCCGTTGCCGGATCAAGCGTCGCCCGCAGAGCACGAGTCAAGGCGCCCGTCCCTGCCGCGACCTCGAGAAGGCTGCCCGGCTTCAATCGCTCGGCGACGATCGCCATCTCCGAAGCATAGGGCTCGAAGAGAATCGGCACGAGATGGCTATCGTAAAATTCGGCGACGCCTTCCTCGAACTGCTGGAGAGAAGCGACAGATGCGGCGCGGGCGCTGCCTTTAATCATCACTCACAAGCCTCCAAACCCAAGTCGGTCGGCCAGGAAGTATGTCTGAATCTGCTGATGTCTACGGGGGTCAGACCTTGGTCCCAACCTACTCCGACCGAAGTCCCGGAGGTGGAACGCGCATCGGACTCGCGCCGTTTCGAACGATACTGAAGGAGATCCGAACATGAACCAGAGTCATAGATCCAGAGTGAATGACGCCTGTAACGCGTCCGTCTTCGCCCTTGTTATCGTTCTGGCCGCCCTTCTCTACGTGTTCGGCGCAGCCATGTCGGGCGATACCGTCGGGCTGACCCAGAGCATAAGAGGCGCCGAGGTCTTCGACACCAGGAATGTGCCCTGACGCTGTTTGGAAAACTCTAAAGACGCGGTAGGTTAATCGGRCAGTCTCTTACCGGTATCAAAATGAATTGGCTTCGTCGCTGGAATGCCCGCTCACTCGCCTCCCAGTTCTTTATCGCGGGTGGGCTCATATCGATCGCCGCCATGTTCGTGGTAGGCTTTTTTGTAAGCCACCTGATAGAGGAGGCCGTCATCCACAATTCAGGCGCGGCGACGGCGCTTTATGTGGACAGCGTGATCGCGCCACTACTTCCCGATATGCAAACAGAGTCATTGCTTGATGAAGCGAGTGCTCAGGCTCTGGACGAGACACTCGGTCAAGGTGCGCTCGGCAAGCGCCTTGTTTCGTTCAAGCTGTGGCGAAGCGACGGCACCATCCTCTATTCGAACGAAAAGGAGCTGGTGGGCAGGAAGTTTGCGGTAAGCGACAAGCTGCAGAGGGCATTCGCAGGATCTCTCGTCGCGCGCTATGAAATCGCCAGCGATCCGGAAAGCGACAAGGAGCGCGCGCTCGGCAAACCGCTCATGGAGATCTATAACCCTGTGCTCCAGCCGTGGTCCGGACAAGCGGTCGCCGTCCTTGAGTTCTACGAGACAGCACAAGGACTGGGCGATAGTCTGGCGCATGCCAGGCTCCGGAGCTGGGGCGCCGTCACCGCTCTCACGGCGACCTTTTTCCTTGTTCTCTCCGTTCTGGTGTTCCGGGGTAGCCGCACGATCGAGACGCAACGCAAGGATCTCAAAGAACGGGTCGATGAACTGTCTGCACTGCTGGCGGAAAACCGCGGACTCCAACGACGACTGCAGCGCGCCTCCCAGCGGGCGGCAGCGCTGAACGAAACTTATTTGCGCAGCATCGGTGCAGATCTGCACGACGGTCCAGCCCAGCACATTGCCTATGCCTCACTGCGCCTCGACAGCGACATGTTGATCAATGCGTCCACCCAGCCCGAAGCGCGTGAAAAAGAGCTTGCCTGGATACGCTCGAGCCTTGCCGAGGCGATGACGGAGATCCGCAATATCTGCAGCGGACTGGTGCTTCCGCAGATCGAGAAGTCCTCAATCGCCGAGATCGTCACGCGGGTCGTCGAAGCGCATCAACACAAGACCGAGACCCATGTCGAAACGATTATCAACGAAGATGGACCGGACCTTCCTCCTGCCGTGAAGATCTGTATCTATCGCTTCATTCAGGAGGCCCTGAATAATGCCTATCGCCACGGTGGCGGCGTTCAGCAGGCTGTCAGGGCTGTCTCGCGCAAGGGTCATGTTCGTGTCGAAGTCAGCGATCACGGCGACGGCTTCGATCCGAGCGAGGTGAGACCAACGAGCCTCGGCCTCGTGGGGTTGCGGGAGCGCRTCGACAGCCTGGGGGGATCCTTCGACATCAAGACAGGCGAAGAAGGAACGACCGTGACCATGATCTTCGAGCCAATGGAAGTGGGAGAGTAGCGATGACATCAATCACCATCGGCGTCGTGGACGATCATCCGCTTTTTCGAGAGGGTGTAACGCGTAGCCTGTCGGAGATCAGCGGCTTTGTCGTCGTTGGTGAGGGAGCCAGCAGCGACGACGCGGCGATGATCGCCTCAGACAACCACCCCGACATCATGCTTCTCGACGTCTCGATGCCCGGCGGCGGGCTGTCTGCGGTCAGTGACGTCCTGGCGCGGAGTCCGACAACGAAAGTGCTGATGTTGACGGTATCCGAGGAGGTGGACACCTTACTGGGAGCTCTGCAACGGGGTGCGATGGGTTATGTTCTGAAAGGTGTCGGTTCGCGAGGCCTCGCCGAAGCAATCCAAACCGTCCTGCGTGGCTCGCGATATATCTCGCCGACGATGTCGGCAAAGGTCATGGAGAATTCGCTGAATGGCGGAACCTCCGACAAGAGCAGTCTGACGCCACGGGAACGCGAGGTGATGGATCTTGTCGCCCAAGGCATGTCAAACAAGCATATCGGCTTGCGTCTCAGCCTGCAGGAAAAGACTGTAAAGCACCATATGACCCAGATTCTGAGCAAGCTTGGTGCCTCGAACAGGACCGAAGCGGCTCTGCAATGGCGCGAACGGCGCTGAAAGAAGTTATTGCCCCGCTATCACGCTTCAGCGAAGAAAGCGGCTCAGCCGGCGGGCATCGTTGGCCGTCGCCTGTCGATTTATGATCGTCCGGCCTTTCGAGTCCTTCATAATGTAGCGACCGCGCTGCAGGACTTCAGTGATACCATTCGAATGACGGACGTCGATCGAGCCATCGGACGCTGCCGTCGCTTTCGTTCCGGATCCTACTGACGACCCTGAAGAAGAGGAAGAGGATCCCGTGCTGCCGGTGGAACTCCCACCATTGCCATTCCCTGAGCCATTGCTGCTGCTGCTGTTGCTGCTGCCACCACCACCATTGCTATTGCCATTCCCTCCCCCGTTGCCGTTACCGCCGCTGTTGCCATTCCCTCCCCCATTACCGTTGCCGTTCCCACCGCCGTTGCCATTCCCATTGTTGCCGTCTTTTGCCTGCGCGCGTTCCATAGCCAGAACAGGAAGGAAACCGCCGAGATTCAATGTGGCTGGTGATGCGGCAGCGACGAGAGCAACGGCCGCGCTGCCGCCCAATCGCAGAAAATCGCGTTTCCGGATACTCATGCCATAGCCTCGTTCGTCCGTTCTTCGCCGTTTTCCCATGCAAAATATGACGCGTAAGATTTCTCGCTGTTCCGCAGACAAATTGCAACCGACCTAGGTAGTAGGCGCCGGCAAGACTTTGGTCCGGCTTAATTGATTGCCATACTCGGCGTCCAGAAAAGTCCGAGCGATCGCAAGCCCAGAGTCACTCGCTTCTCCATCTCTGTTATTCTGTGAGGTCAGGAAGCATTTCTATGGAACTTCTCCCCTCGTCGTCGCTTTGTTTGTCGAAGTGCAACAGAGGAAACCCCGATGGCAAACCCGAACGAATCCCCCGCAGTCCAGTCCATGCGAAAAGAGCAGGCAGAGCAGCGGAAGCAGACCCGAAAAGGCGAACTCGACAAAGCAATCGAGGACACCTTTCCGGCGTCCGATCCGGTGTCAGCCACCCACACCTCAATTCCCGCCGGCCGCAGCGACGTCGAGGCGGCCGAGCGTGTGAAGCGGGAGCCCGATCCCACCAAGCTGGAGGACGAGTTTCCGCTCGTGGATCAAGCCCTGCGCTCGACCGGTGAAGCTGCCCGCTCCTCCGATATCGATCGCGAAAAAATGCGCGCTCTTCAGAAAGAAGCCGGTCGGATGGCCGAATCCGCTTCAAATCTGGCTTCTGGAACAGCCCGCCTGGCAAAGGCGGAGGCTCGCACATTCGTCCACGACCTCGAGGATCGCATAYGCCGGCAGCCGCTGACAGCGGTCGCAATCGTCGCCGGCATCGCCTTCGTCTTTGGTGCGACGCGTTGAGGAGCCAAGTGGCAGTCGGCTCGCTCGATCACCCCGAGAGGGTTCGGCCGGCGGAACATTACGGTGTGGAGAGCCGCCTCCATTGGGACGATTGCGGGCGGGGATTTCCTGAGGCGAAAACTCAGGAGCGTTTCTAGAGCCTGTCCGTGCTTCGACTTCCGGGGGGCATCGTGAAAATTGCAACCTATAACGTCAACGGCATCAATGGACGGCTGCAGATCCTACTGCGCTGGCTCAAGGAGGACGCCCCTGATGTGGTCTGCCTCCAGGAATTGAAGACAGACGACACCGGGTTTCCACGAAAGGAGATCGAACGGGCCGGCTACGGCGCCGTCTGGCATGGACAGAGATCCTGGAACGGGGTGGCCATCCTGGCGAAGGGCAAGACCCCGATCCTGACGCGGCGCGGTCTTCCCGGCGATCCGGACGATACCCACAGCCGGTATATCGAAGCTGTCGTCGACGGTATCCTGATCGGATGCCTCTATCTTCCGAACGGAAATCCGTTCCCAGGAGCAAAATTCGATTACAAGCTTCGCTGGTTCCGTCCCCTACACGAATATGCCATCGAACTCCTCGATATCGGGGTGCCTTCGATCCTGGCCGGCGACTTCAACGTCATGCCGACCGAGATCGACGTATACAAGCCGGAACGCTGGCTGGACGATGCCCTTTTCAGGCCGGAAGTGCGCAAGGCCTATGCTCATCTTGTCGCTGAGGGCTGGACCGATGCCGTCAGACATTTGCATCCAGAAGAGCGGATCTACACCTTCTGGAAATACTGGCGGAACAGCTTCGAACGTGACGCTGGGCTTCGGATCGACCACTTCCTGCTCTGTCCGGCCGTCGCACCGTGGCTGCGATCGGCGACCGTCCGGCGAAAGCCGCGCGGCTGGGAGCATACGAGCGACCACGCGCCAGTCATGATCGAGCTCGACGTTTCCGAGGCGGAAGCCGACCTATGAGCCGCGAGCGAGGGAACCTGTCATGTCGCCGAGAGTTAGCTTTTACAGCGCCAATGCAAAGGACCTGCCCCACAACTCTCCAACCTGAAGTGACCGATATGGACGAAAGCAAGAACTACCTGAACACCGACGAGATCCAGGCCGATGATCAGCTGTCGCCGAAGCCTGTCGAAGGCAAGGATCCGCCAAGGCGGGTGCGCAGAAGCGAGGAAGCCATCGCCGAAGGTTCTGACGATACCGAGTGCGTCCGGGTTCAGCCACCCGTTGCGAATCCTGATTGATCAACCCATGGACCCTTCTCGAAGTGATTCAGGTTCCTGGCATCCCCTCAGTTGCCAACGTCCAGATCGTAGATGCGGCCCGTCAACCAGGCTGGCCAGTCTCGCTCGAAAAAGGATCTGGCGCTTTCATCGAAAGTGCGGTTCGCACGCGTTGAAAGCCTAATCTCATCACCATCAAGCCGAACGACGATCTGCTCCTTCCGATGCACTTCGCGTTCCTTCCGGAAACGATAATCCTGCAACGGCCCTGCGCTCGCAAGCGGAAGGGATTCGCCCTTAGCATCGCATATTGCGCGCGCGCCGCGGCTGCCGCCTCCATTGCGAATGAAGAAATCAAGTGCGCTGAGCACGGCTTCCGACGCGAGCGCCATATGCCGCCATTGCACACCTCGAACCGCCTCCGCTGCGCGACCATAGGCAATGCCGTCGGCGCGAATTTCAGCGTTCAGTTTCCGCGCTTCGACCAAGGCTCTGCCTACGCCCTCCTGATCGCAGATGATGCCAGCCTTCTCGCTCATTCGTGCCTGCACTGCCAAGCGGATTGATTTGACGGTGAGCGGGCTCTCCTTGCGAAGGCCGGCAAGGAGGTCGGCGATGCCCGCCTCTGCGATATCGGCTATATCCCCCGTGGGGTGCCGCTTCGCCCTGCGGCTCGCGCTGATGTGCTCGCCCGCCCGGGTGCCGAAGACCTGCCCGGCATTGAGCGCCGCTCCACCCGGCCTCGTCACGCCGTGGGTGCCCGCCGCTTCTCCAACCGCGTAACAGCCGCCGAGATTGCTGCGGCCCCAAGTGTCGACCATGATGCCGCCGTTCATGTGCTGGTTGTTGACCGCAAATTCCAGCGGCTCTTCGGCAATATCGATCTTGTAGCGGCGGTAGAGCTCGATCGCGAGCGGGTTCATATGCTTCAAGCGATCGATCGGCATGTCCTGGTCGGCGCCGGCCTTGCCGAGATATTCGCGGACGTCTTCATCCAGTCTTTCCAGGCTGAACGGCAGATCGCCCGGCACGGATAGGGGATTGCGATTGAAATCCATAAAGACGCGCCGCCCTGCGGCTGTTTCGCTAGCGATGGCAAGGTCGACCAGGCTTGAGCCGAAATCGAGCATGCGCGTCGCGTGAAATGGCCACTGATAGCCCTTGCGGAAGATGTTCGACGCCAGCTCCTGCGTGCTGCGGTAGTATTGTGCCAGGAAATGGTGTTCGGCACCCGCGCTATCGAGCGAGTAGATATGCGGGATCGCCTGGACGTAGGTGCCAGACAGATTCCACGGGAACCCTTCCCTGCGTGTTCCGATCCCAAACTGGCTTTCGGTCAGGTTGACCAGCTCGACGCCGGCCTCGAGCGCCAATCCGAGAGAACCGAAGCAGCCGTTAGGATAGACGCTGTCGCGATAGAGTTCGCCCGGCCCGCCGGCCGCAAGCACGATCACCCCGCTGACGAACAGTGCGATGCCCAGCGGATTCTCCTCCGTGCGGTCGCTGGCGCGCATGGCGAGTATGCCGACGACATGACGGTCATCGCCATCGCCCCCGGTGAGGATCTTGACCGCGGTGGTCTGGTTGTAAAACGCCACTCCGAGCCGGATCACCTCCTCGGCCAGCACCTTGACCATCAGGCGTGACGTGCGCGGGCCGCAACTGGTAGCGCGGCCGACTTCGTCATGGTCGGTCTGATATCTGAGCGTTCCGCCCAGCGGATCCTGCGGCAGCGGCAGGCCGAGGAACTGAAGCGACGCCATCATCCGGGACGATCCCACAGCCTCGACATAGGCCGTGTCCTCGTCCATTGCGCCGCCGCTGCGGATGGCTCGGGCCATCGCCTTGTAATTGTCGCCCTGATCCGCCGTATTTGCAGTGTGAAGGGTCTGCTTGTCGGATCCCGAACAGGCCGAGGTTCCACCCCATGCGCTTTGGCTGACGATGACGACGTCATCGCCGCGCCGCCTCATTTCCACCGCGGCTCGCAGACCTGCCGCGCCGGATCCGACAACGACGCAACCGGCCCGATAGATCGGCACCTCGACGCCGGCGAGCCGGATCACTTCCGAAGGAGCGGGCTCGGTTGGAAGCCGCGGCATGTCGACATCGGTCAGTGCGTCAAGAATTTCCTGCGGAACGTCTATGGTCATCGGGGTTCAGCCAGCGGGATGTCGACCCAGCGCCTCTCGCGAGAGGACTCCATGCATGCGTCGACAATCTGGCAGATGTGATGGCCGGTATCGAATGTCGGCCACATCGGCCTGTTTGCGACGATCGAGCGGATCACCTCGGCCACCTCGATGATCTTGCTTTCATTGTAGCCTAGGCCGAAATTCGGCAGAGGAAGGAAAGCCCTGAAGGTGGGGTTCTCAGGCCCCACGTCGATCTCCCGGAAGCCGCGCCGCCCCGTCCGGTCGTCGTTGGAGTAGAAGCGCAGCCGGTTTATCTCGTCATAGGTATAGGCGATGCTGCCCTTCGTTCCATAGATTTCGTAGGTCTGCATGAACTTGCGGCCGGTCGCGACACGGCTGAAATCGACGATCCCGCCAGCGCCGTTCTCGAACCGGCACAGCAGGTTCGTCGCATCGGGATTGGTGATATCGGCCCAGGTCTCATTGCCTGACAGTTTCACCTGCTCGCCATAGGCAAGGCCCTCGACGACAGGCCGGCGCGGCGTCACGATGAGATTGTCGGAGATCAACGAACTGACGCGGCCGACCAGGAAATCCATGAAGCTGAAGATGTGCGAACCGGTATCACCGAC
>NZ_JBFUAY010000044.1:0-43053 GCF_056406015.1 Rhizobium sp. P1_E1
GCACCCATGAGGGCATCCTGCACTTCACGATCGGCCAGCGCCGCGGCATCGGCATTGCCACCGGCGAGCCGCTCTACGTCGTCTTTCTCGACGCCCGCTCGCGCCGCGTCATCGTCGGACCGAAGGAGGCGCTGGAAACGCACCGCGTCTACCTGCGCGACGTCAACTGGCTGGGCGACGAGACGCTTGCGGAAGCCGCCTCCGGCAAGGGCTTTGCCTGCTACGCCAAGGTCCGCTCGACACGGGCGCCGGCACCCGCCGTGCTGCATGTCGATGCAACAGGCACCTATGTCGATCTGACGGTCGGCGAGGCGGGCATCGCGCCCGGCCAGGCCTGCGCGCTTTATTCCGCCCCCGGCGACAACGCCCGCGTCTTCGGCGGCGGTTTTATCGAACGCTCGGAGCGTGAACCTTCGGCGGAAGCTTGCCTGAAGGCTCTGTTGGCCAGCCCGGTCGCCGCCTGAAACCCATAGGTAACGACGGCCGGCAAAGCCCACCGTTTTTCTCGATCATGCGCTTGACACAAAGCCGAAGCGCACCTTATAAGCCGCTCATCCTACGAACCGGCATCGCTTCGCGAGCGGGTATCGTTGACCAGTGGCGGAGTAGCTCAGTAGGTCAGAGCAGAGGAATCATAATCCTTGTGTCGGGGGTTCAAATCCCTCCTCCGCTACCATTTCCTTATTGCAGAATTAGCGATTTTTTCGGCTCGATTTTGAGCCGGTTCCGAAGGCCGTGGTAGCACATTGATCGCAGCGTCAAACGTCGCGGTGAGGGGACAAAAGCAGTTCGACCTCCTGCAGCATTTCCGCCAACGCCGAGGACAGGCCTATCTGTAGAGCGTCAAAAGCAATACAGGCATCTTCGTCGCCCAAAGGTGGGATGCGACAGCGATAATAATAGCCCATACGGCAAGCGAGAACATGACCGCCGCTAACCTCATCCCGACTGGTTGCATCATTTCCTCCATCCCAGCATAACCGTGCCTCCTCGCACGATACCATGCTAGCAAGACGCAACCCGGTCAGCTATCGCAAGATATTGGTATCAGATAGCCACAGCAGAGAGCGCTTGGCGAGATGCAAAGATTTCGGCGATACGACGCCCCTTTCCCCCTCCGTCAAACGATGAAATGAAAGTTGTCGTATCGCGCGCCATAATAATCCGGGCCGCTCGTCTCTGTGATGACGGGCTCCGTGTCGAGCACGAGATAGTCGATGTCGCCGTAGGCGCTGAGATCGATCACTTGCGGGTCATGAATGCTGTCGGCGGTGACGTTGACCGTGACCAAGAATACGGTATCGCCGTTCAGCTTACCTTCGATCGTCAGAACGTTGTCATAGTCCGATGTGCCGTTTGCGACACTGAATTGCTCGATCTGAAAGTGACCGCCATCGGCGGCTTGGATGGGTGTCCAGAACACGCCGCCTGACAGATAATGGTTGCCGTCGGCTTCCTTCTGTACCGTTGCGTCGTCACCATCGTGCCAAGCACCCCAATCAAAGCCCTTGTAGCCCGTCGGGAAGTCGTATTTGCCGACATCCTCGAAATTGACGAATACGTCGCCATGTTCCGGCAAGTCGACCGCGATGTTGAGCAAGCCGAAATCGGTGGCGCCTTTGCCATCCGAGATCTTGAAATTGAACTGGTCGACGAGTTGGTCTCCCGGGCCGAGCGCTGATACCACCGGGTTGGAGTGATCGAGTTCATACGTGTAGTTGCCGTTGGAATAGACGGTCAGCGTGCCGTATTTTCCCTCGACTGTGGTGGTCGTGGCGGGCCCGTTCGGATCGGCCGGTTGCGGAATGCGTTGTCCATTGACGAAGTTGAGACGCACCTGATCTCCGTCGGCATCCACCGAACTGGTATTGTCCAGGATGTTGCCGTCGATCGGGTTGTCGATGTTGAAAATAGGCTGGTATACATCACCTGCGACCGGCTTGTGGTTTGCCATTTCTACCTCCCGTGTGATTTTCTGCTCGACTATGCAATCCTATCGGGTATCTGGCAACCAAAATTGAGGGAGCGTCAGAGCAATTCCGCCCGTCAACGCCACACATTCCGGTCGATTACAGCTCAACCGCACAAGTAAAGGGAGCGGCAAAAACGTCGATCCCGATTATGAACCAGGATTTACGTCTGATCTTACGTTGCTGCCGCTTCATCGATCATGGTGTTTCTCGCCTTTTCAGGCGATCCATCAATTCGGCCAGCGGAAATCTTTCAGGCAGGATAATAATGACAGGTCAATCATGACGTCGTCATGACGATATACTGCATGAATTGCTCGGCGCGCCAAGAGCAATCTTGAAAACGAAAGGGGAGCAATTAGCAGAGCACGAGCTTCTGCCGATCATCCCATCAATGCAGGCCGCCGACCCCGAGCAGGCTCTCGACAGCCGTGTGATCGCTGGTGAGGCTCTGCGGCGTTCCGGTCCAGGCCAGTCTGCCGCGTTCGAGAATGACGACCTGATCGGCGAAATCGAGCGCGCTCTGGATGCGCTGTTCGACCAGCACGATGGTCATGTCTCCTGTCTTGGCGAGGTCGGCGAAGGCAGCCATCAATTCCTCGCAGATAACGGGGGCGAGGCCTTCCAGCGGTTCGTCGAGCAACAGGACGGAGGGGCGGCCGAGAATGGTGCGGGCCGTGGAGAGCATCTGCTGCTCGCCGCCGGAGAGCTGGCTGCCGAGATTGCGGCGGCGCTCCTTCAGGCGCGGGAACATCGCATAGGCTTCCTCCAGTGCCGTCTTCGGTCGCGCCTTCAAGCCGACGAAAAGGTTTTCTTCGACTGTCAGCGTCGGGAAGATGCAACGTGCCTGCGGCACATATCCGAGGCCCTTATGCGCGCGCGTGGCGCTCGGTGTTGCGCTGACATCCGAACCGCCGAGGCGGATGCTGCCCTCGTATCGCCTGGTCTGGCCGGCAAGCGTTGCGAGCAGCGTGGTCTTGCCCATGCCGTTGCGGCCGAGCACGGCAAGCCGGGCGCCTGCTGGCACGGAGAAGGAAATGCCTTCGAGCACTCTTGTCGGCCCATATCCGGCCGACAGATTTTCGACCTCAAGCGATATGGCTGGCATTGGCATAGCTCCCGAGATAGGCCTCGCGCACGCGCGCATCCTTGGTGACGTCTTGAGGCAGGCCGTCGAAAATGATCGCGCCTGATGCAAGCACGATGACGCGTTTGGCAAAACGGAAGACGAGTTCCATGTCGTGTTCGATCATCAGCACGGCGAGATCGGCAGGCAGATCGGCCAGCGCCTGCTCGATGCGGCCGGTATCGCTTTGCGGCACGCCGGCTGCCGGCTCGTCGAGCAGCAGCACCTTCGGCTTCAGCGCAAGCGCTACGGCGATCTCGAGAAGCCGCTGCTGGCCATAGGCGATCTCGCTGACCTTGCGATGCATCAGGAAAGCCAGTCCGAGCTTTCCAAGGAGATCGTCGACCTCTGCCATGACGTCGGGCATACGCAGGAAATTGCCGAACATGCGCCCGGTCTTCCCGTCGCGTTGAAGGACGGCAAGTCCCACATGTTCGGCCGGCGTCATGTCCTGGAAGAGCCGCGTCACCTGAAAGGAGCGCACAAGGCCGCGTCTGACCCTGCCGATCGCGTTGACCTTCGTCACCACCTCGCCGCCGAGGCGAACCTCGCCGGAATCGGGAGAGAGATTACCGGTCACGAGGTTGACGAAGGTGGTCTTGCCGGCGCCGTTCGGGCCGATCAACGCGATGCGATCGCCAGGCGACATCGTGAGCGAGACATCATTGGTGACGGCAAGGCCGCCGAAGGCTTTCTTGAGATTGGCGACTTCGAAGACCGGGCTCATGAGCGTTGCTCCCTGCGGCGGCTAACGAAGGCTGCTGATGTGCCATAGAGACCTTTCGGCGCAAAGAGCACGACGGCGATCAGCAGCGCGCCGACCATGGTCAGCCAATGGAAGGGATTGGCGGCGGAGACGTAGTCCTCGAAGAGCATGAAGATGACAGTGCCGGAGAGCGCCCCGAAGAGAGAACCGGTGCCGCCGAGCACCAGCATAACAAGCGCTTCGGCCGATTGGGTGAAAGACAGGCTGTCGAGGCCGACGACCTGTGTCGAAATCGCATTCAAGGCGCCGCCGACACCGGCAACGGCGCCGGAGATCGCGTACATTCTGATCAGAGCTGCCTTCGGCGAAGCGCCCATGGCGCGGATGCGCAGCGGATCCTGCTTGATAGCGTGGCAGAGCATGCCGAAGGGCGAGCGGACCAGGAATCGTAGCAGCACAAAGACGATCAGCAGCAGCGCCATTCCGAAGAAGAAGGCGGTGTGACCGTAGAGATCGAATTCGAAGAGGCCGAAGACCGGGTCCGGCGCGATGCCGGAAAGTCCATCGCTGCCGCCTGTCCAAGACGAGGCCTTGTTGGCGAATTCATGGAAGAGGTTGATCAGGGCAATCGACAGCACCAGCTGCGGCAATCCATGTGCACGCAGGATGACGGCGCCGCAGAGCAGCCCGGCAAGCGCGCCGCCTGTGATGCCGGCCAGCATCATCAGCAGCGGGTCATTGATGCCGTAATGCGCCGACAGGATCCCGGCGGCATAGGCGCCGGAGCCGAAAAGTGCGGCATGGCCGAGCGTTGCGACGCCGCAATAACCGGTCACCAGATCGAGCGACAGGACGAGCAGCGCGATCGTGATCATCCGTGTCAAAAGGGCGAGATTGTCGGGGAAGGCAAAATAGCCGATCGCGGCAATGGCTATGATGACCGCTATTCCGGCGAGATCGCGGCTGATGAATCCGCGCCGATGCTGGAGACGTTGGTTTTCGTCGTTCATGACAAGCGCCATCTTATTTCGCCCTTCCGGCAAGGCCGCGTGGGAAGACGCAGATGATTGCGATCACGGCGAGATAGAAGAAGAATTCGCCGAATTCCGGCATCAGATACCGCCCGGTCGTATCGATCGCGCCCAGCAGCAGACAGGCAATCAGCGCGCCCGGAATGGAACCCGCGCCGCCGACGGAGACGACGACCAGGAAGGTGACCATGTAGCGCAGCGCATAATAGGGTTCGACGGGCAGGAGTTCGGCGCCGACCACGCCACCGAAGGCGGCAAGCCCGACGGCAACGGCAAAGCTCACCGCATAGATGATCTCGGTGCGCACGCCGAGTGCCGCAGCCATTGCCGCATCATCGACGGAGGCGCGCAGCTTGACGCCGAAGCTGGTCCTGTCGATCGCGAACCAGAGGGCGAGCGCCACAGCCAGGCCGCAGAGGATGACGAAAAGCCGGTGAACGGGAATGGTGCGGAAGCCGAGATCGGCCGATCCCTGCAGCGCACCGGCAAGCGGTATGGTCTTCAGCGTTGGCCCCATCATATAATTGGCGATGCCGATGACGCAGAAGGTGATGCCGATCGTCATCAGCACCTGGGTCAGTTCCGGCGCGCCATAGATCCGGCGGAAGAGAAAACGCTCGATCGGAATGGCGACGATGATGGTGATGACAACGGCGGCGATGACTGCCGTGGCATAACCAAGGCCGAGGTCGCGGGCGACATAGGAGGCGATATAGCCGCCGATCATCGCGAAAGCGCCGTGAGCGAGGTTAACGACACGCATCAGCCCCATGGTCACCGAAAGGCCGATCGATATGACGAAGAGCACCATGCCATAGGCAAAGGCATCGACGGCTATGCTGAAGACTGTCTGCATGGGGATACCTTGCTTCGATGCGACGGGCTCGACGCCTTCGGGCAGCTCCGGAGAGATCGGAAGTCTGCCCGAAGCACTGCCCAAGCCCGTCGCATGCTGTGATGCTCGATGTTACTTGACGGCCGCCAGGCCCGGATCGCCCTGCTTCTCGAAGGTCTGGACTTCCTTGTTGATGTAGGTCCCGTCATCCGCCTTGGTGACTTCGCGCAGATAGATGTTCTGTGTGATGTGGCGGCTTTCGGGATCAATCGAAACCGGCCCGCGCGGGCTGGTCCAGGCAAGGCCCTTGACCGCATCGACGGCCTTTTCAGCATCCTGCTTGCCGCCCGTCGCCTCGATCATCTTGTAGATGACATACATGCCGTCATAGGAGCTGACCGCGGGGAAGGAGAGTTCGGCCTTGTTGCCGATCGCTTTGGTCGCCGCCTCGACGAAAGCCTTGTTCTCCGGAGAATCGTGCGACACGGCATAGTGGAAGGTCGTCTGGATGCCGAGTGCCGCATCGCCGAGCGCCGGCAGATCGGATTCCTGGGTCAGATCGCCCGGCGCGAAGAACTTGATGCCGGCCGTCTTCAGGCCATTGTCGTTGTAAGCCTTGACGAAGCCGAGTGTCGTCGGACCTGACGGCAGGAAGGCGAAGACGCCCTCAGCGCCGGAATCCTTGATGCGCTGCATGATCGGGCTGAAATCGTTGGTCGCAAGCGGCATGCGGATTGCCTCGACCACCTGACCTCCGGCCTTTTCGAAGCCGGCCTTGAAGGCATTCTCGGCGTCGATGCCGGGGCCGTAATCGCTGACGACCGAAATCACCTTCTTGACGCCGGCATCGAAGGCGACCTTGGCGATCGGCGTCGAGGTCTGCCAGGTGGTAAACGAGGTGCGGACGACAAGCGGGCTCTTGGTGACGATCGCCGAGGTGGCGGCGTTCATGATGACCATCGGCACGTTGCCCTGCTTCAGGATTGGCGTCACCGCCATCGCATCGGGGGTGAAATAGAAGCCGGCCAGATACTGGACCTTCTCCTTGACGATCAGTTCCTGCGCCAGGGCCTTGGATTGGGCGGGATCGGCCTGCGGCACGTCGCGATAGACGATCTCGACCGTGTCGCTGCCGACCTTGTTGCCGTTGACCGCCATATAGGCGTCGATGCCGGCCTTGAAGTTCTTGCCCTGCAGCGCGAACGGACCGGAGAACGGGCCGATGACGCCGACTTTGATGGTGTCTGCATAGGCCGTGCCGCTGAGCACGACGGCCGCAACGGCGGCCAGAAATAGCTTCTTCATTCTCTCTCTCCCTTTTTGGCGCACTCCCGCGCCGTATTCGCTAGCCGCCCAAAATTGAGCGTTAGCTTGTCATGCGAAATGGTGATGTAAAATGAAATAAATGCCGTAATCCATGACCTAGCGATTATGATTGTGCATCGAAGATGCGGAATTATCCTCGTCTCAGAATGGTAATCCCACATAATTCTCCGCGAGCGCCGTCGAGGCGGCGCGGGAATGGGTGAGATAGTCGAGCTCCGCCTCCTGGATTTTCTGGTCGAAATCACCGGTATCGGGAAAACGATGCATCATCGTCGTCATCCACCAGGAAAACCGCACGGCTTTCCACACACGGGCGAGCGCCTTCTGCGAGTAAGCGTCAATGCCACTATTCGAGCCTTCGCGGTAATGCTCGATCAGCCCGGAGAAAAGGTAATGGACGTCGCTGGCGGCAAGGTTCAATCCCTTGGCCCCGGTCGGCGGGACGATATGGGCAGCGTCGCCGACCAGGAAAAGCCGGCCGAAACGCATCGGTTCGGCAACGAAGGAGCGCAGCGGCGCAATCGATTTCTCGAAGGACGGCGCGGTCGCCAATGCCTCGGCATGATGCGTCGGCAGCCGCCGTCTCAATTCGTCCCAGAAGCGATCGTCGCTCCAGTCCTCGATCTTCTCGTCGAGCGTACATTGGATGTAGTAGCGGCTGCGGGTGGCCGAGCGCATCGAACAGAGCGCAAAGCCCCTTGGATGGTTGGCGTAGATCAGTTCATGGCTGACGGGCGCCACGTCGGCCAGGACCCCCAGCCAGCCGAAGGGATAGACCTTCTCGAAACTCCTGATCGCGCGTTCCGGGACGGCCTTGCGGCTGGCGCCGTGAAACCCGTCGCAGCCGGCGATGAAGTCACAATCGATGCGCTTGGCAACACCGTCTTTCACATAGGTGACGAAGGGAGAAGGGCCGTCGAAGTCATGCGGCGCGACATCGACTGCATCGTAGATCGATAAGGAGCCGCTTACTTCGCGCCGCTCCATGAGATCGCGCGTCACTTCGGTCTGTCCGTAGACGGTGACGCGCCTGCCGCCGGTCAATTCGTGAAGGTCGATGCGATGGTCGCGTCCGTCGAAGGCCAGCGAGAAACCGTCATGCGGCAGCCCCTCGGCATGCAGCCTCGCGCCTGATTTGGCCTGATCCAGCAGCCCGACGGTGCCTTCCTCCAGAACGCCGGCACGAACCCGGCCGAGGATGTAATCCTTGTTCACACGATCGAGGATGACATTGTCGATGCCGGCTTCGGTCAGAAGCTGGCCGAGCAGCAGGCCGGATGGCCCCGAACCGATGATGGCGACCTGAGTTCGCAAATGCTGCCTCCCTGCATTTTTGCGTTTTGCCAGATTCTGCCGTGCCGCGCTTGCCGCAGCAATGGACATCCCAACCTAAAAATTGCACTAATCGAACATTGGTGCGGGAGGAGCCCCATGAGCAGACATATCCCTACCTACGAACTCTACGGCGAAAAGACCGGGCGAGAACCGGATTTTTGGGTGCATTGCGAAACAATTCGCTCCCGCAGCAGTTTGCATCACTGGGAGATCCGTCCGCACCGCCACGAGAGTTTCTTTCAGATATTGTACATCGAAAGCGGTTCGGGTGATGCGATCTTCGGCGAAATAAGCCACGCTATCCGTCCGCCCGCCATCATCACCGTGCCGCCCGGGCTTAATCACGGCTTTCGTTTTTCACGCGATATCGACGGCCTGGTGATCACCCTGTTGAGATCCCATCTCAGCCATCCGCCCGGCGACCGAAGCCAGCTCGGCGAATGGCTGGCGGCGCCGCATCTTACGCCGCTCGATCCCGATCATGCCGAGGCCGTCTATGTCATGCAGACGTTGAAGCGGCTGGGCGACGAATTCGAAAACCGCCGCAGCGGCCGCAATGAGGCGTTGGCCGCCTATGTCGCCCTGGCGCTACGGCTGACGGCAAGGATTTCCCATGAGGGGAATACGCATGAACTTCCGCTCAACGAGAACGAGCGGCGGATGGAAATACTGAGCGAGCTCATTCAGCAGCATTTTCGATCGCACAAGCCAGCGTCTTTCTATGCCAGAGAGCTTGGGGTTTCGCCGACGCATCTCACCCGCATCGTCCGGTCGATGACCGGCAACACTCCCCACGAACTGATCGCCGGTAAGCTCGTCGAAGAGGCGAAACGCCAGCTCGTTTTTACGCTGGGCAGCGTTCAGGAGATCGGGTTTCGGCTCGGCTTTGCCGATCCCGCCTATTTCTCGCGCTTCTTTTTTAAGTATACGGGAGAAACGCCGCGGGTCTGGCGCATGAAGGAAAAAGTCCGGCTCGAACGTGCATAGGGTTTCGGCATTCCGGGTGCGACGCGTTCGCGGAGGGTCGCCCGGTGGGGATCGCCTTACCAGGCTTCGACGCCGTCTTCCGTGTTGCGGGGGCGTTCGTCGGTGCGGGTCTCGTATGCCTCGCGTTCCCCAGCTGGCTTGACGGTATCGGCTGAGCCATCCGGCCGGGCTTCGGGCGTCATGTAGAAAGCGAGCGCCTTTTCCAGCCGGGCGGCGGTGAGCGTGGCAGCGAAACCCTTCATGTCGTTTCCTCGGTCAGTGGCTTAGAGCTTTCCCAAGACACATAGCCTACGATATGGCCATTCTGGAACAGCGCCCTGATCGTTTTCACCAACTTTAGACCGTCGCTTGACGATTGCTCCCGCCGGATAATCTTCTCCGACCAGGTCCGCGCGACTCTGTTTGGTTTTGGCTTCACGCCGTCGGCCATGTCCAGTTCCGCACAATCTCGCTGTAGATGCCTTCGAGATAGGTGTTGGCGACCATGCCCGGCCCGCCATGGCCGGGGCCGCACATGTAGATGATATCGAGGTCGCGGGCGCGGATCAGGCGGTTCAGATGCGCATAGGTGAAGTTGAGGCCGGGTGTGGTGCCCCAATGGCCGAGCAGGCGGGGCTTGATGTGCTCTGGTTTCAGCGGCTCGCGCAACAGCGGATTGGCCAGCAGATAGATCTGGCCGATGGAGAGATAATTGGCGGCGCGCCAATAGCGGTCGATCAGAGTGAGTTCGGCATCGGTAAGAGCGGCGGTCGAGACATGCTTTTCCATGGGTTTCTCCCGTTCGAAAACGTCTTCAACGTCAATTCGACCGGCGGATACCGGCAAGCTGTTGATCTGGATCACCCGCCGCGAAGAAGAGACAGCGCCTCGTCAGCGATGACCTGTTCCTCATCGGTGGCGATGACATGGGTGGCGATGCGGCTTTCCCTGGTGCTGATCGTAAAATCATTGGCGGCATTGGCCTTTTCGTCGATTGCAAGGCCAAGCCAAGACAGCCGCTTGGCCACGCCGGCGCGGATCTCCGGTTGATGTTCGCCGATGCCGGCGGTGAAGACGATGGCGTCAAGCCCGTTCAGCGTTGCCGCCATGCGGCCGATTTCGCCGGCAATGCGCAGCGTGAAGAGGTCGATCGCCTGGCGCGCCTGCGGCCGGCCGTCCTTCAACAGCTCGCGTGTATCGGCGCTGATGCCGGAGACGCCAAGCAGGCCGGATCGGTGATAGAGCAGGTCTTCGATCTCCTCGAAGGACTGTTTCCTCTGACCGGCCAGATGCAAGATGACGCCGGGATCGAGCCAGCCGGGGCGCGTCGCCATCGGGATGCCATCGAGCGTCGAAAAGCCCATGCTGCAATCGCGGCTGATGCCGCCATCCAATGCGCAGAGGCTGGCGCCGCTGCCGAGATGGGCGACGACCACCTTTGCCGCGCGCGGCGCCTTGCGGCGAAGCTCTCCGGCGATGAATTTATAGGAAAGGCCGTGGAAGCCGTAACGCTTGATGCCCTCGTCATGCAGCGCGCGGGGAATGGCGAAGCGGCGAACGAGATCGTCCTGCGTGGCGTGGAAGGCGGTGTCGAAGGAGGCGGTCTGGGCAAGATGCGGTTTCAGATGCTTGAGCGCGCGGATGAAACGCAGCGCCTGCGGTTGGTGCAAGGGCGCAAGCGGGGTCAGCGCATCGACGGCATCGATTGCGGTGGCGTCGAGGGCGATCGCCCTGGTGAAGCGGTCGCCGCCATGGACGACGCGGTGGCCGGCAGCGTGCGCGGCGGTCATGTCGAAATGATCGGCGAGAAGCGCGAAAGTCTCATCGATGACGCCGTGCAGATCTTCTGTCACCTCGGCCTTCATCGGAATCTCGAAGGTCTGCGGCCCTTTCGTCAGGCCGAGCGACAGCGGTTCGGCGCGGAAATCGATCACGCCCTTGCCGATGCGCCGTGCCTTGCCGCCGTCTAACGCGAAGATGCCGATCTTAACGGTCGAGGAGCCGGTGTTGAAGGTCAGCAGCAGGTCGGTCGATGACATGTCTTCTAAGACTCCGCGCGGGTGTGAGATGACCGAACTTAGCGTCGGATGTCCAGGCGGGAAGGATTTATTCGCCCGGGGCGCGCTTTGTTGCTGCATAGACAACCATCGTCCGCCGCTTGGGATCGCAACGCGGCATCTTTTATGGAAGCGACGGTACCAGGCGCATCACCGTCAATATCGCCCGGCATCAGTGGCTTACGGGCGGTTCAGTCGGGGCGTCATGAGAGCTTCACGCGGCGGAATTATTAACAAAAGGCAAATTTGCAAACGGAATAAGGAACTATGCCATGGCCGATATTGCCCCCAGCCAGGTTCATAGCGACACGTCCCACCCGCTCCACAGTTCGAATTCGGCCGGCAAGTGGTTCTTGCCGCTGTTTGCGCTCGTTCTGGTCTGCGGCCTTGGATATGTTGCCTATGCACTCGGCCGCGACCTGACGACCGCAGTTGCCGTTCCCTGGATTCTCCTAGGCCTTGCGCTGCTCATCGCGCTCGGCTTTGAATTCGTCAACGGTTTCCATGATACGGCCAATGCCGTCGCCACGGTGATCTACACCCGTTCCATGCCGGCGGAATTCGCCGTCATCTGGTCCGGCTTTTTCAACTTCCTCGGCGTGCTGACCTCGAGCGGCGCCGTCGCCTTCGGCATTCTGGCCCTGCTGCCGGTGGAATTGATCCTGCAGGTCGGCTCCGGCTCCGGCCTTGCCATGGTTTTCGCGCTGCTGATTGCCGCGATCGTCTGGAACCTGGGCACCTGGTATCTCGGCCTGCCGTCGTCGAGTTCGCATACGCTGGTCGGCTCGATCATCGGCGTCGGCCTTGCCAACCAGTTCCTGGCGCCGGCAGGCACTGCGACCAGCGGCGTCGACTGGTCGCAGGCGACCAATATCGGCCTGTCGCTTTTGATCTCGCCGCTGATCGGCTTCGGTCTTTCCGCTGTTCTCCTGCTGGTCATGAAGCTTCTGGTGCGCAACAAGGCGCTCTATGCCGAACCGAAGGGCAACCAGCCGCCGCCGCTCTGGATCCGTGCGATCCTGATCTTCACCTGCACCGGCGTCAGCTTCGCCCACGGCTCCAACGACGGCCAGAAGGGCATGGGCCTCATCATGCTGATTTTGATCGGCCTGGTGCCGACGGCTTTCGCGCTGAACCGCACCCCCGATGTCAACTATCTCGAAGCCTACAAGACGGCATCGGCTCAGGTGGAAACCGCGCTCGGCAAGTATGTGAAGCCGGGTGTTGCTGTCGCAGACTACAAGGCCGAAGTCAGCAACGCCGTCAAGAACAAGACATGGACGGATGCGACGACGCCGGCCCTGCAGCAATATATCCACCAGACGAGTGCCGAAGTCGCCGGCTACCCGACGCTCGAAGCGGTGCCGACCAATCTCGTCGGCAACGTCCGCAACGACATCTATCTGATCGGCGAGGCGCTGAAGCTGATCGACAAGCAGAAGCTGCTGCCGATGGATGCCCGCGACCTCGGCGCAGTGACGAACTACCACAAGGCGGTCGACAACGCGACGAAGTTCATCCCGCTCTGGGTGAAAGTGGCGGTCGCGATCGCGCTCGGCCTCGGCACGATGGTGGGCTGGAAGCGCATCGTCGTCACCGTCGGCGAGAAGATCGGCAAGACGCATCTGACCTATGGTCAGGGTGCGGCAGCCGAAGTCGTGGCGATGGTCACCATCGCCTCGGCCGATCATCTCGGCTTGCCGGTCTCGACGACGCATGTGCTGTCATCCGGCGTTGCCGGCACCATGGCGGCGAATGGCTCCGGCCTGCAATGGTCGACCGTGCGCAACATGCTGATGGCCTGGGTGCTGACGCTGCCGGCCTCGATCGCGATCGCCTTCGTGCTCTTCGTGATCATGCGTCAGGTTTTTTAGGGCGTCCCGTCAGGCCGTGGAGGCCAGGCTGGCATTGCGATCGCTGATGAAGATGCCCGCCTCGGCGGCGGGCATCGCCTTGCCGAAGAGATAGCCCTGGCCGATGTCGCAGCCGAGCTGCAGCAGGAAGGCGAGCTGGCCGTGCTCCTCGATGCCTTCCGCAGTCGTCTTGATGTTGAGGCTCCTGCCGAGGCCGAGCATGGCGCGGACGATCTTTTCCTGGCGTTCTTCGTCGCGATAGGTGGCGATGAAGCTTTTGTCGATCTTGATCTTGTCGAAACGATAGCGGGCGAGCTGGGCGAGGCTCGAATAACCCGTGCCGAAATCGTCGAGTGCGATCTGGATGCCGGCGGCGTGCAGTTCGTCGAGAATGAGGGCGGCGACGGCGGGATCCTGGATCAGCGCGTTTTCGGTGATCTCCACTTCCAGGCGCTGCGGTGGCAGCCGGCTTGCCGAAAGCACCTTCAGAATGCGCGACGTCAGCAATCTGTCTTCCATCTGCACCGGCGAGACGTTGAAGGACAACGTCACATGCTCCGGCCAGGTGAGGGCGTCGCTGCAGGCCTGGGCAAGAAGATCCTCGAACAATGCGGTGATCATGCCGGTTTCCTCGGCGATATCGATGAAGACCGGCGGCGGGATGTTGACGCCGTCGTCGCCGATCCAGCGCGCCAGCGCCTCGAAGCTGCAGAGCTGGCCGGTCTTCAGGTCGATCAGCGGCTGATAGAAGGGCTTGATCGCCTTGTTGGAGATTGCGGCGCGCAGCCTGGTTTCCAACGCGGCGCGTTCCGTAACTTTGTCCTGCATCGAAGGTTCGAAGACGAAATAATGTTTGGGCCCGCGTGATTTCGCCTCGTACATGGCGAGGTCGGCACGGTGGGCGGCATCTTCCAGCGGTTCGGCTTCCTCGACCCAGCGGTCATAGCCGACGCTGGCGCCGACTTCGACGGCAAAACCATCGATATGGATCGGCCGGGTGACGGCCTGGATCAGCAGCCTGGCAAAACGCTCCTCGCGCTGCGCCGTCAGGGCGAAGGCGACGATGATGAATTCGTCGCCGCCGAAGCGGTAGACGCAATCGGCATTGCCGAGCGCGCAGATGCGTCTGGCAACCTCGATCAACAGGATGTCGCCGCCCTTGTGGCCGACGAGGTCATTGACCTTCTTGAAGCCGTCGAGGTCGACGGAGAAGATGGTGACGTTGCGGTCCCACTCCTCGATCTCCGCCTCGTCGTCCTTGATCGGCCGTGAGAGGATCTTGCGCTCGAAGGCGTAGCGGTTCGGCAGCTTGGTCAGATGGTCGTGGGTTGCGGTCCAATCGGCCTTCGACTGGGCGGTGGCGCGCAGTTCCATTTCCTTACGCAGATCGGCGATGCGCAGCACCGAATAGATGAAGCTCATGGCGCCGGCGATGCCGAGCGCCAGAACGAGCTTGTCGGCGCCGTACTCGCCGAAGCCGATCATGAAGGAGACCAGGCTGTCGTCGAGCTGCAACAGCGTGCCGAGGAGCCAGAGGGTTACCCCAAATCCGACGATCGACACGCATTGCCTTCCGGCCCTGCTTTGGAAAAACACCGGCATTATGCCTTCTCCATCTCCCACCATTCGCGGAGATATCACGAAAGTCTGAATGTTTGTTGAAACCAGAAGGCGAATTATCGGAGGCAGCAGCCTGTTGCTGTGCCGCTGAGAGACCGGCGGGCTTAGGGGAATCTGGGCGTCGTCGTGGGCGATCCCGGTTCAGGAGACCAGTCGACGCGGGAAAGAACGAAGGCGAGCGTGCTAATGCATCGCTCGCCCTTTCTCGTGCTTCAGGCGGTGGCGATCAGCAGCGGAACGCTGACGATGAGACCAACCAGAACCGTGACTGTGGCGAGACGCATGAAACGCAGCCGTCGCGTGCGCTCGCCACTCCAATCATATGTCATTCTTCCATCTCCTTGGGACAAGGAAGTAGTCCCCGCGAAACCGGGTTCAACAGAGATGACGCGATTTGCTTGTGCAAGGCTGGATAAGAATCAGCAGTTTCTAATGCTGGAAGCGCAGCGACCAGCGCAGTCCGTTGCTGGTCATGCGAACGATGGCGAGCGGCTCGACGTCGCTCAGCCAGAAAGAGGAGAGCGGCGCCTGAAGCACATGGGCGACAGCCGCCCGGATGACGGCCGCGTGGCTGACGGCGATCACATGGCCGCCGAGGGCGGATTCACTGTTCATCCAGCCGGCGACGCGGGTGCGCAGATCAACAAGGCTCTCGCCGCCATGCGGGGCCGCTTCCGGATCGCTCATCCAGGCCATGAGGTTCTCCGGCTCTTCGGCCTCTATCGCCGCGATCGACCTGCCGGCCCACCGGCCATGGTCGCAGTCACGAAGTGCGAGGTCTATCCTGGCTTCGAGGTGGAGCGCTTCCGCTGTCTGGCGGGCACGCAAAGCGGGGCTCATGGCAATGCGGTCGGCGCGCGGCGGGGCGGCCATTTTGCCGGCTTCTTCCGCCGCCTTGCCTTCCAGCGGTTCGTCGAGCGGAAACAGCGCCTTGCGGTTCGCCGTCGTCGCGCCGTGGCAGATCCAGGTGAGGCGCGTGTTCACGGTCGTTCTGATCTCCCGGAATGCGGCTCCGGCGCCGCGCGTCTTTTCGAGAGGCGCAAGGGACGCTGTAGCAGTTTGAATGGCTCCATAATCTATCCCTGAATCAATTCCGATTTAAGGAATTATGCAGCAGGACGCCTCTCTGCCGGCTTGTGAAGTTTCGTTGACAGTCTCTTCGGCGTGYAGATATAACCGTGCTGTTGCGGGTTTGGAAGCCGGTGTAAGTCCGGCGCGGTCGCGCCACTGTGACCAGCGTGTCGAAAGTTCTTCGCGCTGGAAGTCAGACCCTACTGCACAAGCACTCTTTCGACTGAACGCGTCATTCCCGGAGGAATATATGTCTGACACCACTTTCGCGCCCGTTGCGGTACCGGCGCCGATCCCTGTAGGCGAGATCCTGCCCTGGGCGATCTTTGGCGGCCTGCTGATGCTGATCGTCCTCTATTTCGTCGGCACCGAGGAAGGCGCGATGGCGCTGTTCAACGGCATGTATGTGCACGAATTCGTGCATGACGGCCGTCATCTCCTCGGCTTTCCCTGCCACTAAAGCGCGTCGCGATCTTTCAGATTCGCTCGTCGCGCTTTAGGTTTTCGTTTTTACGCATGTCGTTATCGCAAAACCGCTGCACACTTTTGCGCGACATGCTTTAAGGGAGTTCCTGACATGGTTGGAAACCTTCTGCTTCGCGGCATGCTCGCGGGCCTGATTGCTGGCATCCTCGTTTTCGCTTTCGCCCATACTTTCGGTGAGCCGCTGGTCGATGCGGCGATCGCCTTCGAGGAGGCAAGCGCCCAGGCGGCCGGCGAAGCTGCCGAACCTGAAATCGTCAGTCGCGCCACGCAGGCCGGTCTCGGCCTTTTCACCGGCGTCATGGCCTACAGCGTCGCTGTCGGCGGGCTCTTCGCACTTGCCTTCGCTTTCGTACACGGCCGTTTCAGCAGCCTTTCGGCGCGTGGCACCTCAGCCGTCATCGCCATTGCCGCCTTCGTGGCGATCGTCATCGTTCCCAGTATCAAGTATCCGGCCAACCCGCCGGCGGTCGGCAATCCCGACACGATCGGCGTCAGGACCGAGTTGTTCTTCCTGATGATCGTCGTCTCGCTCGCAGCCCTGATTGCCGCGGTGGCGCTGTCTCGCCGCCTTTCCGAGCGCTTCGGTCTCTGGAACGGCGCGATCATCGCCGGCATTGTCTATCTCGTCTTCATCGGCGTCGTGCTCTATCTGCTGCCGCCGATCAACGAGGTGCCGGAGAACTTCTCGGCGATGGTGCTCTGGCGGTTCCGCACGACCTCGCTTGGCATGCATGTGATCCTCTGGGCAGCCTTGGGGCTGGCCTTCGGAGCGCTTGCCGAAAAGCGGCTTGCAGTTAAGGGCGGGCAACGAGGTCGGCCGGCAACGGCATTTCACTGAAAGCGTCGAAGGGCGCCGCTTTGCCGGCGCCCTGAACTTTGGGAGCTAGCCCGACTTTTTCGAGCGAGTATGAAAAGCAGCAGAACCACACCAATCCTGTCGGCGGCGTTAATCACGGCCGCCTTTTTGTGTGTGGTTGCCGGAAGCGCTTCTGCTCATAGCCGCAGCGATGGCGGCAGCCATGCGGGCCTCAATATCCCCGAGATTTCCCATGGCGAGATGGCTGTCATGTCTGACTATCGCAGTGGGATTATCGACCTTGCATCCCGCGCAGTCGATACGAACGAGCCGTTCCGGCGCTTTCTGAACTATGCCGAAATCCAGTATTCCTACTGCCTATGGGGCCGGATGCCGGGCAGTGTGACCGATGAGCAAAGCCCGTTCAACGAATGCGCCCATGCCTATCTCGCGGCGGCCAAGGCGGTCTTGCTTTCGATGCGTGAGATGCCGCGGGAGAGAGCTGCGGCGGATGAAATCATTTCCGCGGTCGATGCCGATATGGTGCGGCGCGGTCTTGCGCTCATCACCTGTCGATTCAGCGGCGAGGCCTTCAACACCGCTGACATCATCAAGCCACGCTGGAGCGGGATACCATTCCATGCCGCCAGCATGGCGTCGATGACGGGGCTTGCCTCCTTGTTCGGCTTTGGCGTGTTTGCGCTTCGCCGTTTCTCGCGGCCGAAAGCTCAATCGTCGGAATAGCGCTGCTCGCGCCAGGGATCGCCATAGATGTGATAGCCGTTCTTTTCCCAGAAGCCGGCCTGGTCGGCGGGCATCAGCTCGATGCGGCGCAGCCATTTGGCGCTTTTCCAGAAATAGAGATGCGGCACGACGAGGCGCATCGGGCCGCCGTGATCCGGTGTCAGCGGCAGGCCTTCCCAGGCGGTGGCAAGGATCGCATCCTCGGCGGCGAAATCGGAAAGCGGCAGGTTGGTGGTATAGCCGTCATAACTTGTCAGCATGACGTAAGCCGCTTCGGGCTTGGGCACGGCGAGATCAAGCAGATCGCGCGTCGAAACGCCCTTCCATTTGTTGTCGTAGCGCGACCACGTGGTGACGCAGTGGATGTCGCTGACCTTGGTGCTCTGCTCGATCGCCTGAAAGGCGGCCCAGGTGAGGGTGAGCGGCGTTTCGATAAGGCCGCGCACGTCAAGCCGCCAGGAATCTGTGGAGACAACAGGCTGCTGGCCGAGATCGAGCACCGGCCAGTTCTTGACAAGGTGCTGGCCGGGCGGCAGGCGCTCGGCTTCGGGACGGCTGATGCGGCCGGTCAGGAACTTGCCCTCGGCCGCCCAACGGCGCTTGGATGTGGTGAGCTTGCTGTCGGCGGGCGTCTGGTCGTCGCTCATGGGCGGGGCCTCCTTGCGGTGCAGCAATAGGACATCCGCCCCTGCCGGGTGTCAAGTTTCGGCAGGCCCTTGGAAATCCCTGTCCACCCCATAGAGCGCGGCGCGTCCGGCAGGGAGCGCTAAGGACGCTCTATCACTTTGAATTGGCGCATAATCCTTTCCGAAAATCGATTCCGATTTTCGGGGTTATGCGTTAACTTGAGCCGTCGGGTATGCCTCGCTGGGGAGTGGAGGCAGAAAGGGGAGGAGCCGGATCTGTCTTCGAGATATCGTGCGATAGCGGCTTTGCTGGTGGTGCCGCTGATCATCTTCGCCTTCTTCACTTATGGGAGCGCGATTGCGACGCGCGCCTATATGGAGGAGGCTTCGGCACAGGCAGGAACGGCGCTGCGGCTTGCCGTTTCGGCACTCAGCGGCCATCTCAACCGCTACGAGGCGCTGCCGGCGCTGATCGCTGATCACGACGACATCAAGGAATTGGTGAGCGCGCCCGAGGATGCGGCGCTGCGCGATGCGGCCAATCTCTATCTCAAGGAGATCAACGGGCTGCTGAAATCCTCTGACATCTATGTGGTCAAGCCGGATGGAGAGACGATCGCTGCCAGCAATTACGATGGGCCCGGAAGCTTCGTTGGACAGAATTTCAGCTACAKGCCCTATTTCCAGGATGCGATCGAAGGCCGGCAGGCGCGCTTCTACGCGCTCGGCACCACCTCGTTGAAACGCGGCTATTATTTCGCTGCGCCGATCCGGACCGGTGCGGATATTCGCGGCGTCATCGTCTTCAAGGTCGATATTGATATGATCGAATCCTCCTGGGGCGGCGGCGAATACAAGATCTTCGTCTCCGATCCCGAGGGCATCATCTTCATGTCCGGCAGCCCGGAATGGCTTTACGGCGCGATCCTGCCGCTGACGGCGGACCGCATCGCACGCACGGAGGCCTCGCGGCGCTATGCCAATGCCAGGCTGGCGGCGCTGCCAGTGACGCGACATCACTTCGAGCAGCATGAGCTGATGACGCTGGCCGGCGAGCGCGACTCGAGCGAATATCTGGTGCTCTCGCATTATATGCCGGCCGAGGACTGGACTGTGAACGTGCTGATGGAGACGAGTTCCATCCGCGCCCAGGCGCGCACGGCGCTTGCCGCCGTGTTTCTTATTCTCTGCATTGCAGGGCTTACGGTGGCCGTCCTTCGCCAGCGGCGGGCGCGGCTTGCCGAGCGCATGCAGTTGCAAGCGGAGGCCCGCAACGAACTCGAACAGCGCGTCGAGGAGCGCACGGCCGATCTTGCTCGCGTCAACAGCCGCATCGAGGAGGAGATCGCCGAGCGGCGGCTGACCGAACAGCAGCTCCGCCAGACACAAGCCGACCTCATCCAGGCGGGCAAGCTTGCCGGCCTCGGGCAGATGTCGGCTGCCCTTTCGCACGAGTTCAACCAGCCGCTCGCCGCCGCCAAGACCTATACGGACAGTGCCTCCGTCCTCATCGACCGTGGGCGGACGGAGGAGGCGCGGGATAATATCCGGCGGATCGGTGGGCTGATCGACCGCATGGCTGCGATCAGCCGGCACCTGCGCAACTTCGCCCGCAAGCCGAACGAGAAGCTCGGGTCGGTGTCTCTCGACGAGGCGATGCATGATACGCTCGAGATCATTGCCTGGCGGCTGAAGGCGGCGGACGCCGAACTCCTGCTGGATCTCGGGCCGCGTCCGCCGGTTGTGCGCGCCGGTTCGGTGCGTCTGCAGCAGGTGCTGGTGAATGTGATATCCAACGCGGCCGATGCGGTGGAAGGGCTGGATGACAGACGCATCGAGGTTTCGGCCTTCGAGGAGGCCGGCAAGGTGGTGCTGACAGTGCGGGACCATGGGCCCGGCGTGCCGGCGGCGATCGCCGAGCGTATCTTCGATCCCTTCTTCACGACGAAGGGTGTCGGCAAGGGGCTCGGCCTCGGGCTTTCGATCTCCTACAACATCATCAAGGATTTCGGCGGCAGCCTTGCTGCTGCCAATCATCCCGAAGGGGGCGCGGTGTTCCGCATCGAGCTGCAATCGGCGGCAGGGCTGATGCCGGAGGCGGCGGAATGAACGATGCGAAGATCCTGCTGGTCGACGACGAGGAGGAACTGCGCCGCTCGACGGCGCAGGCGCTGGAGCTCTCCGGCTTCAGCGTCGAGACCTATTCGAACGGCGACCATGTGCTGGAGCTGATCGGCTACAGCTTCCCCGGCGTGGTCGTCAGTGACATCCGCATGCCGGGCATCGACGGCATGACGCTGATGCAGAAGATCCGCGAGCTCGACCCGGAGGTGCCGGTCATTCTCGTCACCGGGCACGGCGATGTGCAGCTTGCGGTGAAGGCGATGCGCGAAGGCGCCTATGATTTCATCGAGAAGCCGTTCACGCCCGAGATGCTCGCCGGCGTCATCCGCCGGGCGATGGAGCGGCGCGGCCTCGTGCTCGAAAACCGGCTGTTGAAAGCGGTCGCCGGCAAGCGCGACGATATCGAGGCGCGGCTGCCGGGTCGCACGCAGGTGATGGTGGATTTGCGCTACCGCATCCGGGCGATCGGGGCGAGCGATGCCGATACGCTTATCGTCGGAGAAACGGGTGCCGGCAAGGAGGTTGTGGCGCGTGCGCTCCACGACATCAGCGCTCGGGCGAGCCGGCCGTTTATCGCGATCAATTGCGCCGCACTGCCGGCAAACCTGATCGAGAGCGAGCTTTTCGGCCATGAGGTGGGGGCCTTTCCGGGTGCGGTGAGGCCGCGTTACGGAAAATTCGAACATGGGCGCGGCGGCACGATCCTGCTCGATGAGATCGGCTCAATGCCCTTCGACCTGCAGGCGAAGTTTCTGCGGGTGCTGCAGGAACGGGTAATCTCACGGCTCGGATCGAACGAAGTGGTGGCGCTCGACGTGCGCTTCATCGCGACGAGCAAGGTCGATCTGGAGGCGGAGGTGGCGGCGGGGCGTTTTCGCGCCGACCTCTTCTATCGGCTGAATGTCGCGACGCTGCACGTGCCGTCGCTGTCGCAGCGGCGGGCGGATGTTCCGCTGCTTTTCCTGCAGCTGGTGCGGGAAGCGGCGGCCCGCTATGGCCGCGACGAGATGGCCGTGCCGCCGGACGTGATCTCCGATATCGCTCAGCGCGACTGGCCCGGCAATGTGCGTGAATTGAGGAACGCCGCAGACCGTCTGGTCCTCGGTCTCGACAATGGCGGGCGCCAAGCCGAGGAGGCGACCGGGCTTGCTGAGCGTGTCGCCGAATTCGAACGAGGGGTCATTGCCAGCGCGCTGGTGGCCCATGGAGGCAGCCTCAGGCCGGTCTATGAGTCGCTCGGCATTTCCCGGAAGACGCTCTACGAAAAGATGCAGAAATATGGTCTCGACAAGCGGATGCTGACCACCGAAAGTTAGCCATTTTCGGAAGGAGCATGCTTTTCGAAGTGACGATTCCGGCGGCTGGCCGCGCATTCTCTCCAACCTCAAGGCGCTGATCGAGACCGGCGAAGTGGTACTGCCTCCGAAAAGTAAGGGTGTGGCTATAGTGCGATGGGTGGATTTCCACCCATCGCACTGCCTGTTTGTTTCCGAATCGACCCATGCTGCATCGCACTGTCGCAAAATCGTCTTTCGAAAGCGGCTGTAATGATTGCGGGTCGATTTTTCCCGGCGGCAAATAGGTCATCCCCGGCGCGGAGGATGTGTCGGCGGGCTTGCTTATTTCATCAGGGAGGAAACTATGAAAATTCTGAAGGCCATGCTCGGCCTGACCGCGGCTGCCGCGGTCACTGTTCTCGCCAGCGTCGCTTCGGCGCAGACCTATCCCGAGCGCACCATCACCATGGTCGTGCCCTTTGCGGCCGGCGGCCCGACCGATACCGTCGCGCGCCTGGTCGCCGAATCCATGTCGAAGGATCTCGGCCAGCAGATCGTCGTCGAAAATGTCGGTGGCGCGGGCGGCACGCTCGGCGCCGGCCGCGTGGCGAATGCCGATCCCGACGGTTATACCATCCTGCTGCACCATATCGGCATGGCGACCAGCGCCACGCTCTACCGCAAGCTTGCCTATGACACGCTCGGCGCCTTCGACTATGTCGGCCTCGTCACCGAGGTGCCGATGACGATCGTTGCCCGCAAGGACATGGAGCCGGCCGACCTCAAGGGGCTGATCGATTACATCAAGGCCAACAAGGACAAGGTAACGGTTGCCAATGCCGGCATCGGCGCGGCCTCGCATCTCTGCGGCATGATGTTCATGAGTGCCATCCAGACGCCGCTGACGACCGTTCCCTACAAGGGCACCGGCCCTGCCATGACCGATCTGCTCGGCGGCCAGGTCGACGTCATGTGCGACCAGACGACCAACACGACGAAGCAGATCCAGGGCGGCACGATCAAGGCCTATGCCGTGACCTCGCCCAAACGCCTCGACGTGATGAAGGACATTCCGACTGCCGTCGAAGCCGGCCTGCCGGGTTTCGAAGTCGGTATCTGGCACGGCATCTATACGCCGAAGGGCACGCCGGCTGAGATCAACGAACGTCTGTCGAAGTCGCTGCAGGTGGCGCTGAAGGATCCGAATGTCGGCGCCCGCTTCGCCGAGCTCGGCACGACGCCATCCTCCGACGCTGACGCGACGCCGGCTGCGCTGAAAGCCAAGCTAGAGAGCGAGATCGTCCGCTGGAAAACCGTGATCGAGGCTGCCGGCGAATATGCCGACTGAAGATTATCCTCATCCAGGACATGCCGGATGAGCCCCTCACCCTAACCCTCTCCCCGTGAACGGGGAGAGGGGACTTGCGTCACTCAACGGCGGCAAGAGGCGAAGGGTTTGCAGCATATTCCCTCCTCCCCGCATGCGGGGAGAAGCCGGCAGGCGGATGAGGGCAACCACAGCAGCAGCGCGTCACGAACCATCTCCAACCCCAGGAGACACCATGAAATCCATCAGTTTCGATACCACCAATGCGATCTGCGGCGCGCTTTTCGTCGCGACCGGTGCATTCTTCGCCATCCAGTCGCTGGGGCTCGACCTCGGCACGGCAGTGCGCATGGGGCCCGGTTATTTTCCCCTCGTGCTTGCCTGTGTGCTCGTGCTTCTCGGCGCGATCATCTTCATTCAGGCACTCCGCGTCGAGGGCGAGCCGATCGACCCGTTTGCCTGGCGCGGCATGCTCTTCATCCTGCCGGCGCCGGTGTTCTTCGGGCTGACGGTGCGGGGGCTCGGATTTGCGCCGGCGCTGTTCTTCACCGCCTTCATCGCCTGCTTCGCATCGCAAAAGATGAACGTGGTGTTTGCCATCATCCTCTCGCTGCTGCTGACTATCTTTTCGGTGGCAGTCTTCAGCTACGGGCTCGGGCTGCCGTTCGAGCGCTTCGGCCCCTGGGTCCGGTTCTAGGAGACGATGATGGATCTTTTCAGCAATCTCGCGCTCGGCTTTGCAACAGCCGGCACTCCGGAGAACCTGTTCTTCTGCCTGATCGGCGTGCTGCTCGGCACGCTGATCGGCGTGCTGCCCGGCATCGGCGCCACGGCGACGATCGCCATGCTCTTGCCGATCACCTTCCAGCTCGAGCCGGTTTCGTCGCTCATCATGCTCGCCGGCATCTATTACGGCGCGCAGTATGGTGGCTCGACGACGGCGATCCTGATCAACATGCCGGGCGAATCCTCCTCGGCCGTCACCGCGATCGACGGTTACCAGATGGCCCGCAAGGGCAGGGCGGGGGCAGCGCTTGCGATCGCGGCGCTCGGCTCGTTCTTCGCCGGCACCGTGTCGACCTTTCTCGTCGCGATCTTCGCGCCACCGCTCACCGCAATCGCGCTGCAATTCGGTTCAGCGGAATATTTCTCGCTGATGATCGTCGGTCTCGTTTCCTCGATCGCTCTTGCGCATGGTTCTGTCGTCAAGGCGCTGGCGATGGTGGCGCTCGGGCTGCTGCTCGGCCTCGTCGGCACCGACATCTATACCGGCACGCCGCGCTTCACGCTCGGCATCCGCGAATATGCCGATGGGCTGAACTTCGTAGCGCTCGCCGTCGGTGTCTTCGGGGTGGCGGAAATCCTGCGCAATCTCGAGGGCGAGTCGACACGCACGGTGCTGATGGCCAAGGTGTCCGGCCTTTTGCCGTCCCGCCAGGAATTCAAGGAGATGATCGCGCCGGTCATTCGCGGTACGGCGATCGGTTCAGCGCTCGGCATCCTGCCGGGAGGTGGCGCCATCCTTGCCTCCTTCGCCTCCTATACGGTGGAAAAGCGGATGTCGAAGACGCCGGAGGAGTTCGGCAAGGGTGCGGTTGCCGGCGTCGCAGGGCCGGAATCGGCAAACAATGCCGGTGCGCAGACCTCGTTCATTCCGCTCCTGACGCTCGGCATTCCGGCCAATCCCGTCATGGCGCTGATGATCGGCGCGATGATCATCCAGGGCATCGTGCCCGGTCCGAACGTCGCCACCGAGCAGCCGGCGCTGTTCTGGGGCATCATCGCCTCGATGTGGATCGGCAACCTGATGCTGGTCATCCTCAACCTGCCGCTGATCGGGCTCTGGGTGAAGCTCTTGACCGTGCCTTACTACGTGCTCTTCCCCGTCATCATGGCTTTCTGCTCGATCGGGGTCTACAGCGTCAACGCCAACGTCTATGATCTCTATGCCGTCGCCTTCTTCGGGCTCATCGGCTATGTGTTGGCAAAGCTTCGTTGCGAACCGGCGCCGCTCTTGCTCGGCTTCGTGCTTGGGCCGCTACTCGAGGAGAACCTGCGGCGCGCCATGATCCTGTCGCGTGGTGATCCGACGACCTTCGTCACGCGGCCGATCAGTGCCATTCTTCTGGCCATTGCGGTTGCCGTGTTGATCGTCGTCTTCCTGCCGAGCGTCAAGAAGAAGCGCGAGGAGGTGTTCGTCGAGGAGGCGTAGAGCATGATGCCGAAAAGTGTGAGCGGTTTTCGGACGACATCATGCTCTAACTCTTTAATTGAGAACGGGATTCAGATTTTTGGCCCGGCCTAAAATCATCCTGTTCTGGGGTTGAACTTGTGGGCCGTTTGATAAACAAAGAATGATCTGATGCGGGCGCCGGTTGGGCGCCCGTTTCGCATGACAGGATATCCAGGCCCCAGGACCATTGCCCGATGAGCATTCCCGCCCGGATCAAGGACGATCTGCCGTTTCTGACCTCCCTGCGCCGCGACCTGCACGCGCATCCCGAACTCGGTTTCGAGGAGGAGCGTACCGCCGGCATCGTCGCGAGGCTTCTCGAAGAAGCTGGTATCACGGTGCATCGCGGCCTCGGCGGCACCGGCGTGGTCGGCACACTACAGCTCGGCAACGGCTCGCGCAGGATCGGGCTGCGTGCCGATATGGATGCGCTTGCCATGCCTGAAATGGTGGAGCGGCCTTATAAATCGACCGCGCCCGGCAAGATGCATGCTTGCGGCCATGACGGCCATACGGCGATGCTCCTCGGCGCTGCGCGGCATCTTGCTGCGACGCGGAATTTTTCCGGCACGGTGCATTTCATCTTCCAGCCGGCCGAAGAAGGGCGAGGCGGAGCAAGGCGCATGGTCGAGGAGGGGCTGTTCACGCTTTTTCCCTGCGATGCCGTCTACGGGCTGCATAACATGCCTGGGCTTGCGGTCGATGAGATCGCCGTGGTCGAGGGACCGCAGCTTGCCTCCTCCGACAGCTGGCGCATGACCTTCCGCGGGACCGGCACACATGGCGCCAAGCCACATCTCGGCCGCGATCCGATCACGGCCGCCGGCACCTTCCTGTCATCGCTGCAGACGATCGTCGGACGGGTGGTCGATCCGCTGCAGCCGGCCGTCGTCAGCGCCTGTTTCCTGCGGGCGGGCGACCCGAAGGCGCTGAACGTCATTCCTGATATCGTCGAGATCGGCGGGACGGCGCGGGCCTATTCGCCTGATGTGCGTAATCAGCTGGAGACCGAGATCGGACGACTGGCGCAGGGTAGTGCAGCCATGTACGACATCACCGTGGACTATGCATTCGAACGGCGGATTCCGCCTGTCATCAATGATGCGGATGCGACCACGCGGGCGCTCGCGGCGGCCGGCTCGGTGTTTGGCGGGAAGGTGCAGACAAGTTTTCCGCCGTCGACGGCGGGAGACGATTTCGCCTTCTTCGCCCAGAATGCGCCGGGCTGTTACGTCTGGCTCGGCAACGGCCCGGCGGTGGACGGCGCGCTGCATCACAACACGGCCTATGATTTCAACGATGAAGCGCTTGGTTATGGGGCGGCTTACTGGGTGGCGTTGGTCGAGCGGGAGTTGAAGGTCTAGCTGGAGTTTGAGGTGGCGGGGACGCACGCCCCTTTATATGTGGTCTGTGCGTCTCGGCTTACATAACCTCCAGCACCGGACTCTCAAGCACTTTCCCCGTCACCACATCGGCAATTCCCCGATCCGTCTGGTGCGGGCCGGCATTGCAGGCGAGCGTTGCGCCGAAGCAGGCCTTGAAGACCCGATAGGGTGGTTTCCAGTCGACAATCTTTTCCATGGCCTTGCGGATGCCGACGAAGGCCAAGGCGGTCTCCTTCAGCGATGCATCCGTCACCAGGCCGGAGAGCGGCAGCCGCAGGATCGCCTCGATTCGGCCGTCCGTGGCGACCGCCATGCCACCGCCGGCTGATATGACGGCGTTGGCGGCGAGCGTCATGTCGCGCGCGTTGCCGCCAAAGACGGTGAGGTTGTGGCTGTCATGCGAAACAGTGCTACAGAAGGCGCCGCGCCATTCACCCCAGCCGGTGAGGAAGCCGATACGCGGGGTACCATCGGCTTTGCCGTGGCGATAGGCGACGGCGATCATGGCGCTGCCCGCCGGCGGAACGACGAAACCGTCCCTGACCTCGGTTTCGGCCTCGCCCCATTGCGTGAAGCGCGGGCGGTCGATGGTGGCGACGCGGACGCGCTCGCCCTTCGCCGGAATGCGGAAATCATTCTCAGTCAGCGGCGGCAGCTTCACCGAATTGACAAGCGGCGCCGTATCAATCTGCTGGACGGCAGCCTGCATGCTGCCGTTGCGGGCAGCGATGCGGCCACCTGATATGACCAGTCGTGCCCGGAATTCCATGAGGTCGTCGAAGAGCACGATGTCGGCGCGGCGGCCGGCGGCGACGAGGCCGAGATCGGTGCGCTTCAGACGTTGTGCGGCATTGAAAGTCGCGGCACGGATGGCCCATTCCGGCTTCATGCCGTAGCGCACCAAGCGCCTGATGACGTCGTCGAGGCCACCATCTTCCTGGAGTTCGTCGGGAAAGACGTCGTCAGTGCAGAGCGTGACGGTCGGAGGCAGGTGACCGAGACCGTTCAGCACATCGACGAACTCCTTCAGCAGATGGTCGTGCGAGCCGCGCAGCTCGATCGTCAGGCCGGCGGTAAGCTTGGCGAGGAGATCGGCACCGGAGGTAAGTTCGTGGTCGGAGGTGATGCCCGATGCCATGAAGGCGTTGAGATCGGCGCCTTCGAGGCCGCGGGCATGGCCGCAGACGAGCTTGCCGGCGGCGAGGCCGGCATTGACGATGGCCGCCATGCGCGGATCGCCGTCGATGACGCCGCGCATGTTCATCACTTCGGCGATGCCGTCGACGGCGGAGGAGCGCAGCATCTCGGCGACGACGGAGGCATCGAAATCGGCGCCGGCAAGTTCCAGGCCCGGTGCGGAGGGCACGCAGGAGGGCGCGAGCAGGATCATGCGCAGCGGCAGGCAGCGCGCCGCCTCGATCGCCCAGCGCACGCCGTCGAGCCCGTGGACGTTGCCGAATTCATGCGGATCCCAGACGATCGTGGTGACGCCGCGCGGCAGGACGGCGCTTGCATATTCGGCCGGTGTCACCATCGAACTTTCGACATGCATGTGCGTGTCGATCAGGCCGGGCGTCATGATGCTGCCCGAGGCATCGATGATCTCGACGGCATCCGTGCGGCTTGCCGGGGCATGGACGCTTGATATCAGCGCGCCGACGAGGCCGACATCGGCTTCCCGGATCAGGCCTGTCACCGCATCGAGCAACCGGCCACCGGTGATCAGCATGTCGAAAGGGGCGTCGCCGCGCGCAGCAGCGACGGCGCGGGCGCGCAAGGCGGGATCATTGAGATCGGCGGGTTCTTGACGAGGGATGGCGGTCATTTGCGGGCCTCGTTGACCAAAGCGGCGAGAATGATGACACGCGCCATGTCGGCATCGATGTCGGCGGCGAATTGGGCATTGAAGGTCGCATGCGTGGCGCGGGTCTCGACGACGGTGCGGCCACGGGTGAGGGCACCCTGCAGCTCGACGTCAATACGCGCGGGGCGGAAGCTGACGATATCTGGAGTGACGAAGGCGACCGCGGCGGAAGGGTCGTAGATCGCCATGGCAGAGCGGCCGCGGCTGGTGCCGATGCGGATATAACCCGAAAACATATCGGCGATGAGTTCGGCATTGACACCGCCGGCATGGCGCACCGGCTCGGCATCCTCGGGTCTTGCCAGCACCTTGCGGCAGAGGTCGAGATCGACCATGCGCAGCGGCACGCCGTGGGCGATGACGATCGACAGGGCTTCGGGATCGGCGAGCGCATTGAATTCGGCGGAGGCCGTATGGTTGCCTGATGTGACGCCGCCGCCCATCCAGACGAGTTCGGTGATACGGGCGGCAAGATCGGGTCGGGCAAGCGCCACGGCAGCGATGTTGGTGAGCGGGCCGAGCGCCAGGATGCGGTGCTGGCCTTTGCGCTCCAGCCAGCGGCAGAGTGCTGCGAAGGCATCGCTTTCGGCAAGGGCAGCCGCCTGCGGCAGGCTCTTGCCTGACGTCGGGATGCCGGTTTCGCCAAGGATCGCCTGAGCGGTTTCGAGCTTGCCGAGAACAGGCATGGCGCGACCCGTGTGGATGGGGAATTTCCAGCCGAAGGCACTGGCTGCACCTGCGGCATTCATTCTCACCTGCGGCAACGGCGTATTGCCGAAGACCAGTGATACGCCGTCGATCTCGAATTCAGACTGCACGACCACCAGAATGGCGGCGATATCGTCGAAGCCCATGTCTGTGTCGATCCAGACGCCCATGATTTCACCCGAACCGTTTGAGGGTTGCCGCGCCGGCAACCGGCAGATCGAAGGCGAGCGTGGTATCGAGGAGGAGTGCTGCCGAAGCAATGAAAGCTTTTTTCATCTTACATGTTCTCCATCTCTGAAGTCTTTTGTGCCGGTTTCGCAGGCCCGGATGATTGGCGGACGATCAGCTGCATGGCGACACGTTCAATCTTCGCGGTAACGAGCACGCCCTCCCGGATGCCGCTTGTTTTTATGGTATCCACCAGCGCCGACACGGCAATTTCGGCAATCCTATCCATATCCATCCGGACCGTCGTCAGCGACGGCGTAACAACAGGCGACCAGATGAGGTCATCGAAGCCGGTGACACTGACATCGGCGGGAATGTTGATGCCAGCCTGCTGCAACTCCGTCAGTGCCCGCAACGCCTGCAGGTCGGAGAGGGCGGCAAAGGCGGTGAAACCCCGCCTGACTTTTTCGGCGAGGCCGAGCGGGCAGCCACTGCCGTTCTCCTGCTCCAGTCGGTCGATCCACAGGGTTTCCGAATGCATGCCCGGGCGCATGCCGGAGCGGATGCCGCCGGTGCGGTCATTCTGGACGTTGGATTCCTGATTGTTGCCGATGATGAGGACACGGCGATGGCCGAGGCCCGCGAGATGGCCGGMGATTTCGAGCCCGCCCTGCCAGTGGTCGGCAGCAACGGTGTTTCCAGGTGTCGAGGGAGTGTCAATGATGGCGACCGGACAGGCAGCGGCTGAAATGCGGGTGGCGCGACGGGGAATGATGACCATGCCGTCGACGCCGCGCTCGACCAGCCGGTTGATCGCCTCGGTCTGGGTGGCGACATCGCCGCGGGAGTCGGCGATCAGCACGCCGTATCCCGCGGCGGAGGCGGCGAATTCGATCGCCTGCGCGATCTTCGGGAATAGCGGGTTAGCGATATCGGGCAGCACCAGGCCGAGAACGCCGCTGCGGCCGGTCCGCAACGCCCGGCCGGCCTGGCTCGGGACGTAAYCCAATTCGGCTGCGTGCTCGCGGATTCGTTCGACCAGTTGGCCGGAGACCCGGCCCTTGCCGGAAAGCGCGTTGGAGACCGTCGCGACGGAGACGCCGAGCGACGTCGCAATCCTGCTGAGGTTCGGTCCCGGGCGCGATGGAGGCATATTTGGGGCGTTCTGATTAAACGATTAATCAAGGCCATACATCAGCTCTTTCTGCTTGTCGATTCTAAATTCATCCTCTGCGCAATTATCTGGCGGCGGAATTCAGCGGCTACGAAAAAGCCCCGCGAGACGATCGCGGGGCTCAGTATTTCCAGAAAGGTCAAACGCCGGTCAGCTCTTGGCGGGCTTCACTGGCGCGGTGGTTTTGCCGCCGGGGGCGAAACCGCCGCCGATCGCGATGTTCAGCGAGACATAGTCTTTGGCCATCTGCTGGACGGATGCGGCAAGRCTTGCCTGGGCGAGCGAAACCTGGCGCTGCGCGTCAAGAACGTCGAGCAGCGAGGAGGCGCCGTCCTTGTAGGACGCTGTGGAAAGTTCGAGCGTTTCCTGCGTGGTCTTCACCTGGGCCTGAAGTGCCGCGACCGTTTGAGCGTCACGCCGGACGGCCGAAAGTGCGTTTTCGACCTGCTCGACCGCGGTCAACACCGTCGACTTCCAGTTGAGATAGGCGGTCGCGGCATCGGACTGTGCCGACTTGACGTTGGCGCGAAGGCGGCCACCATCGAAGATCGGCAGGTTGAGCGTCGGGCCGAAGGACCAGGGCGTCAGGCCGCCATGGATGCCACGCTGATTGATGTAGGACGGCGAGATCGAGCCGCTAAGCGAGATGCTCGGATAAAGCTGCGCCTGGGCAACGCCGATATTGGCTGTTGCGGCGGCAAGATCACGTTCCGCGACGCGGATGTCCGGGCGATTGCGGATCAGGTCGGCCGGGATGCCGGAGGTGATGCCGCCGCGGAATACCGGCTGACCGGAGCCCTTCAGCAATTCATCGACAAGAGCCGAAGCCGGCAGGCCGAGCAGCGTGGCGATGTGATGGGCTGATATGCGGATGTTGGTTTCAAGGCCCGGAATTTCGGCGAGCGTCGACTGGACGAGACCTTCGGCCTGAACGACATCAAGACGCGACGCGGCGCCGGCTTCAAGCTGGAACTTGGTAAGTTCGTAGGTTTCCTGGCGAGACTTCAAGTTGGCCTTAGAAAGCGCCAGGCGCTGCTGATAGAAGCGAACGTCGATATAGCTCGAGACAAGGTCCTGAATGAGGGTCAGCCTGGCAACGTCAGCCGATGCGTAAGCGGAATCGAGCGAGGCAAGCGCGCTCTCCGTATTGCGCTTGTAAAGCCCGAATAGATCGAGCAGCCAGCTCAGCTGGACGTCGCCGGCACTGGTGTTGCGCGTGTCGAGCTGCGTGCGCAGCTCGCCCTTCTGGCCGCTGACCGTTTGCGAGGCGCCGACCGTCAGGCTCGGCAGGCCGCCGGCGCCGGCGGTGGTGACGTTTGCGGAAGCTGCATTGATTCTTTCGATCGCCTGCTGAACTGTCAGGTTCTGATCGAGGCCGGCCTTGACGTAGCCGTTCAGTCTTGAATCCTTGAAGGCGGTCCACCATGCTGCAGTAGCAACATCGCCATCACTCTTGGTCCCACCCTCTCCGAATTTGGCGGGCAGCGGCATCTCAGGAGGAACATGATCCGGGCCCACAACGCAGCCCGACAATAATAACAATAATGCCGGTGTGGCAAAACGAAGAGATACCATTCATTTCATCCTGTACTCGAGCAAGTCAATTCTTGTCCAAAGCTTCATGCTTCACTATCGGCCGCCGCGCCTCGTTCTACCAAAAACACCATTCCGAAGCAGTCGGGCGCAATGTAGCAACGGCAACTGCATTATCACAGTGCATTTATATCACAGTCCTGCCGCATTTTTGCCGCGTGTGGCAAAGATGCGTCGAATGACGACGAAAAACGACGGCACGAAGAAAATTCCGAGCATCGTCGCCGCCAGCATGCCGCCGAGAACGCCAATGCCGATGGCGTTTTGCGCCGCCGAGCCCGCGCCTGTCGCGATCGCCAGCGGCACGACGCCCAGAATAAAGGCAAGCGAGGTCATGATGATCGGCCGCAGGCGTAATCTCGCGGCTTCCAATGTCGCCTCGTAGAGCCCCTTGCCGCTTTCCATACGATCCTTGGCGAATTCGACGATCAGGATCGCGTTCTTCGCCGCCAGCCCGATAGTGGTGAGCAGGCCGACCTTGAAATAGACGTCGTTCGCCTGGCCGAAGAGGGTTGCCGCCGTCAGCGCCCCGAGAATACCGACGGGCACCGCCATGATCACCGAGAAGGGGATCGACCAGCTTTCGTAAAGCGCCGCCAGGCAGAGGAAAACGACGAGAACCGAGATCGCATAGAGCATCGGTGCCTGCGAACCGGAAAGGCGCTCCTGATAGGATATGCCCTGCCAGGCGACCGTATAACCGCCGCCGAGCTCATTGGTCAGGGCTTCCATTTCATTCATCGCATCGCCGGAGGAAACTCCGGGAGCGGACGCGCCGTCGAGCGGAATGGCGCTGACGGCATTGAAGCGGGCAAGCGAGGGCGCGCCCTTCACCCACTCCGTGCGGGTAAAGGCGGAGAAGGGCACCATTTCGCCGTCATTGTTGCGGGCGTACCAGTGGTTGAGGTCGCTCGGCTGCATGCGGAAGGGCGCATCGCCCTCGACGTAGACCGGCTTGATCTCGCCATTCAGCGTGAAGTCGTTGACGTCGCGGCCGGTGAAGATGATCGACAACATCGAGTTGACCGAGGCGATGTCGACGCCCATGGCGCCGATCTTCTCCTGATCCAGCACGATGCGCATCTGCGGCTCGACTTCCTTGTTGCTGCTGCGCAGCGCCACGATCTTGCCCGACGTGTTGCCCATCTGGATCAGCCGCTTGGAGGCTGCCGTCAGGGCGTCGTTGCCGTGGCCGCCGGTATCGACGAGATACATCGAGAAGCCGCTCGACACGCCAAGCCCCTGGATCGCCGGCGGGAGCAGCGCGAAGACCTGCGCCTCGCGGATCGCAAAGAAGCTGCGCAGCGCACGGTTGACGACCGATTGGGCGCTCAGCGTCGGATCGGTGCGCTGTGCGAAATCCTTCAGTTTGGTGAAGACGATGGCGCTGTTCTGGCCGGAACCGCTGAAGCCGAAGCCGAGCGCACCGAAGACGGAATCGACGGCGTCCTTCTCGTTTTCACGATAATATTTCTCGACCTTCTCGACGACCGCCTGGGTCTGCTGCGTGGTCGAACCCGGCGGCGTGGTGACGATGGTCAGCAGCACGCCCTGGTCTTCCTGCGGCAGGAAGGAGCTCGGCRGGCGGGTGAAGAGATAAGCGCAGCCGGCGCCGACCAGAAGGAAGACCAGCATGACACGGATCGGCCGCTTCAGCAGATAGCCGATGGCGCTGATATAGCCGTTGGTCGAGCGCGTGAAGTTGCGGTTGAACCAGTCGCCGACACGGTGCTTCCTGTGTTCGCCGACCGGCTTCAGCATCGTGGCGCAAAGTGCGGGCGTCAGCACGAGGGCGACGAGCGCCGACAGCAGCATGGCCGAGACGATGGTGATCGAGAACTGGCGATAGATGATGCCGGTCGAACCACCGAAGAAGGCCATCGGAATGAAGACGGCAGTCAGGACGAGCGCAATGCCGACAATGGCGCCGGTGATCTCGCCCATCGATTTTTCCGTTGCCTCGAGCGGCGAGAGCTTTTCTTCGGACATGATGCGTTCGACGTTTTCGACGACGACGATGGCGTCGTCGACGAGAAGACCGATCGCCAGCACCATGGCGAACATCGTCAAGGTATTGATCGAGTAACCGGTGACCGCCAGCACCCCGAAGGTGCCGAGCAGCACCACGGGAACGGCAATCGTCGGGATCAGCGTCGCACGGAGATTCTGCAGGAAGACGAGCAGCACCACGAAGACGAGCACGATCGCCTCGATCAGCGTGTGCACGACCTTCTCGATCGACAGTTCCACGAAGGGCGTGGTGTCGTAGGGATAGGTGATCTCCACACCTGCCGGCAGGCCGCGGCCGATGACCTCCAGGGCGGAGCGCACACGRGCAGCGGTATCGATTGCGTTGGCGCCGATCGCAAGGTTGACGGCAAAACCGGTCGATGGCTGGCCGTTGTACCGCGAACTACCGCCGTAGCTTTCCTGACCGATCTCGATGCGCGAGACGTCGCTCAGGCGCACCGTCGCGCCGTCCTTTTCGACCTTCAGGATGATGTGCTCGAAATCGGCGACGGTGGTCAGCTGGCTTTGAGCGGTGATGGTGACGTTGATCTGCTGGCCGGGGATCGTCGGCTGGGCACCGAGCGAGCCAACGGAGACCTGGGTGTTCTGCGCCTGGATGGCTGACGTCACGTCGCTCGGCGTCAATTGGTATTTCAGCAGCTTGAACGGATCGAGCCAGACGCGCATGGCGTATCCCGAACCGAAGACATTGATGCTGCCGACGCCTTCCAGGCGTTGGATCTGATCCTCGATCGAGGTCGACATGATGTTGCCGAGGTCGACGGAGTTGCGTTTGCCGTCGGTCGAAACAAGCGAGCCGACGAGAAGGATGCTCGAGGTCGAGCGGGTGACGCTGATGCCGGCATCGATGACGTCGCTTGGGAGCTGCGACTGAACCAGCTGCAGCTTGTTCTGCACCTGCACCTGGGCGATATCGGGGTCGGCGCTCGTCCCGAAGGTGAGCTGGATGCTGGCCGAACCCGTCGATGAGGTCGAGGTCATATAAGTGAGATCGTCGAGGCCGGTCATGCCATCCTCGATGATCGTCGTCACCGATTTCTCGACAGTCTCGGCGCTGGCGCCGCGATAGGTGGCGTTGATGCGAACCGTCGTCGGGGCGATGTCGGGATATTGCGAGATCGACAGCGTGAAGATCGCCAGCAGGCCGGCGAGCATGATGGTGATCGCAATGACCCAGGCGAAAATCGGACGTCGGATGAAAAACTTGGCCATCGGTTGTTCCTGTGCGACGAGACGGTGACGATGCGGGGCTTCAGCGATTACTTCGCTGCAGGCTTCTGTGCGTCACCGGCCGCGGGCTGCTCGGCAGGCACGACCACGCCGTTGTCATTGATCTTCATCGGGACCGGCTTCACCGGCATGCCGGAGGTGATCGATTGCAGGCCGCTGACGATCAACTGATCGCCGTCCTTGATGCCTTCGGTCACGAGCCAGGAATTGTTGGAGGGCGAGCTGTTCTCGAAGGCGCGGGTTTCGACCTTGCCGTCGGCGGAAACGAACTGTGCCGTCAGCCGGCCGTTGGCGTCACGGCTTGTCGCCAGCTGCGGGAGCGCATAACCGGCCTCGGCGCCAAGCTCGACGGTTGCGCGGACATACATGCCGGGCAGGACAATACGGTCGGGATTGGGAAAGAGCACGCGGATGATGAAGGTACCTGTGGTCTCGCTGACCACCTGCTTCGACATGTCCAGCTTGCCCTGCTGGTTGTATTCCTTGCCGTTTTCCAGGATCAGGTGGAAGACGACATTGGCTTCGCCCTTGATGTCCCCGGCGGTCATCGCATCACGCAGCTTCAGCAGGTTGGTGCTCGATTCCGTCAGCGAGATGTAGATCGGATCGAGCTGGCGGATCGTCGTCAGCGCCGTCGTCTGGTTGGCAGAGACGACGTTGCCGACGTTAACGGCCGTCTGGTCGATGATGCCATCGAAAGGGGCGACGATCCTGGTGTGGTCGAGGTCGATCTGTGCCGCGGAAAGCGCGGCCTTCGCCGACTCGACTTCGGCCTTGGCCTGGAGCAGCGTCGTCTTGGCTGTTTCGAATTCGATCTGGGTGGCGCCGCTGCCGACGAGGCGCTGATAACGGTCGAGATTGCTTTCAGCGCTCGGCACGCTGGCTTGCGCCTTGGAGATAGCCGCCTTGGCCTGCTCGACGATGGCGATATAGGGTGCATCCTCGATCTGGTAGAGAAGGTCGCCCTTCTTGATTTCGCCGCCTTCCTTAAAGGCGATCTCACGGATGAGGCCGCTGACCTGCGGCCGGATATCGGCTGTCTGAAATGTCTCGGCGCGGCCTGGCAGGATCGTGGTGATTGGGAACGTGCCCTTCGTCAGCGCAATCACGCCGACGGGGGCAGCCTGCTGTGCCGCGCCTGCGCCCGCATTGCCGGCCGGCTTGGAGCCATTGTCGCTGCAGGCGGCGAGAAGGGCTGCGAATGCCAGGGCCGAGGAGATGAGGAGGGCACGCCGTATCATGCTGAATTCCTGTGCGGTGGCAATCGCCGTTCAATCTACGAGCTCGGGCCTGCGGGCTCGGCTTGACCAAGCGCAGGCTTATATAAGCGTCAGGATTGAGTTCGCTCCAAATGCCGTTATCCGAATTTAAGAAAAGCTTTACGAAGTGACGTAATTCAGCAATCATCACTTAGCAAGCGCTATTTTGCAGTGCGGCATCGACGAAACACACGATTTTTTCGGCGCGGCGCACGAGCGTCTCCTTGTCGTCGCGGGCGATCAGGACAGGGTGCAGCACGCAGGCCAGGACGTCTGCGACGGTATGTGCCGCACTCCCGGCATCGCGGCAATGATAACGTCCCTCCGCCATGCCTTCGTGGATGATCTCGCCGAGCTTCGCTTCGATGCGGGCGCGATAGCGATTACCGGCCTCGAGTTTGGCTTCAATCGTCGAGAGTACCATTTCGAAGATATAAGGGTTCTTCTGGATGTCCTGCAGGTGGCTCTCCAGCAGGCGCAGGATGAAGCGGAGCAGTTGTTCCCTCGGCGGCAGGTTCCCATCAAAGGCTGCGAAGCGCTCGGCAGCATCGTCGAGATGGCGTCCGGCGATCGCATCGACGAGCGCGACCTTGGAACGGAAATGCTTGAAGACATTGGCGGGCGACATGTGGAGCGCGCCGGCGATATCGGCGATCGACACAGCAACGAAGCCGCGYTCGCGAAACAGCATCTCCGCCATGGAGAGAATGTCCTCTCGCGTTTCCTCGGCCTTGCGTCTTGGCCTTCTTGTCATCTGTTCCCCGCCGGGCCGAGCCCGATACCCCTTTTTGCCAATGCTAGCGCATAAGCCCGAAAATCGGAATCGATTTTCGGAAAGGATTATGCGCCGATTCAAAGTGATAGAGCGTCCTTAGCGCGTCCTTTCGGGCGCGCGGCGCTCTAGCGCTATTGGACGAAATGCTGCAAGCCGATGATCGGCCCGGCGGCTTTCGTGTGCCGCGATTTCAAGGGAAATAGCGGGCGAGGTTGGTTCGGACACGGGCAAGCGGCGTCTCGCCGCTATTGTCGGGAACGAAGCGCTCACCGGTTATCGCCTCGTAGGCTTTGATGTAGACGGCCGAGGTCTGCTCGATCAGTTCGGCGGGGATTTCCGGGATCTCGTCCTTATAGGGATCGCAACGCTCCGCCACCCAGGCGCGGACGAAATCCTTGTCGAAACTTTCCGGGCGTTTTCCAGCGGCAAAGCTTGCCGGATAGCTTTCGGCAAGCCAGTAGCGACTGCTGTCCGGCGTATGGATCTCGTCGGCGAGGATAATGTTGCCGTCACCGTCGGTGCCGAACTCGTATTTGGTATCGACCAGGATCAGCCCGTTTTTCGCCGCCATCTCCTGGCCCCGAGCAAAGAGGGCGAGCGCATATGTCGACAGCGTCTGCCATTGCTCTTTCGTCAGAAGGCCACGCGTGACGATTTCGGCCGGCGTCAGCGGTTCATCGTGGCCGCCGTCGAATTCCTTGCTGGTCGGCGTGATGACAGGTTCGGGCAGGATCTGGTTGTCGCGCATGCCATCGGGCAGACGCATGCCGTACATCTCGCGCTCGCCCTTTTTATAAAGCGTCAGGATCGAGGTGCCGGTGGTGCCGGCGAGATAACCGCGCACGACGATCTCGACCGGCAGGATGTCGAGCCGCTTGCCGATGACCACATTCGGATCGGGATAGTCGAGAACGTGGTTCGGGCAGATGTCCTTCGTCGCCTCGAACCAGTAGCGCGCCGTCTGCGTCAGTACCTCGCCTTTATAGGGGATGCAGGTGAGAATGCGGTCGAAAGCGCTCAGCCGGTCGGTGCTGATAATGATGCGGCGTCCGTCCGGAAGATCGTAATTCTCGCGCACCTTGCCGCGATAATAGTTCGGCAATTCCGGGAAATGGGCTTCGGAGAGAATTCGCACGGCGCTCGACTGTCCTTAATTATTGGGTGAAGACTTCTGCTCTAGTTTCATTGCTGGGGAAGTCAAGCCGATCGGGTAATGCATCACAGCCAGAACAGAGCGGTAAGAAGCAGGGCGAGGCCGTAACTTGTGACGGCAAGCGGCCAGCCGGCGCGCAGGAAATCGCCGAAGCGGTAGCCGCCGATGCCCATTGCCAGTGTGTTGTTGTGATGGCCGAAGGGCGTCAGGAAATCGAGGGAGGCGCCGGCGGCGACCGCGATCAGATAGGCGTCCGGCGCATGCCGGCCGGCTCTTGCGAATTCCAGAGCGATCGGGGTCAGGACGATCGCGACCGTCGCGTTGTTGACAAAAGGCGTCAATGCCATGGCGAGGAAGAGGATGAGGGCGATGCCGATGAGCGGATGGGTGATCGGCACGACGAGGCTGAGCCAGCTGGCGATGGTTTCGGCCGCTCCGGTGCTCGCCACCGCCTGGCCGATCGGGATCATCGCCGCGAGCATGATGATGATCGGCCAATTGAGATCGGCCATCGCCCGACGGATGTTCAGATGATTGAGCAGAGCGAGCACGAGTACGACGCCGGCAAAAGCGACGTCGGGACGCAGGCCGGCCGCGGAGGCGGCGACGCCACAGGCAAAGAGCGCGAAGGGCCGCCAGGAAAGGAGCGCCGGTTCGGCCGGTGCTGTCGAGGCGAGCGGCAGGCACTCGCTTTCCTCCAACGCTTCTGAAATCGCCGGGCGCGGCCCCTCCAGTGTCAATATATCGCCGATCGACAATTGCAGGTCGAGGAAGCGGCCCTCGATGCGTGGCGCGCGCATGGAAAGGGCGGTGACCGCGATGCCGCGACGGTGGAAGATTTCGAGCGAGCGGACGCGCGAACCGACCAACGTGCTTTCCGGCATGACGACGGCTTCGACATGGGTGAAATCCTGCTGCAGGCCATGCGGATGGGCATCGGCCATCAGCGCCTGCGTGGCGGCAAGGTCGGCAAAGACCGCATCGGCGCCCTCGGCAAGCAGCACGTCGCCCGGTTCGATCACCGACTGGTCGAGCGGACCGAAGACGAAATTATCGCCGCGGATCAGCGCGTGCGGCTTGATGCCGAAACGCACCGGGCAATCGGAAAGCCGCACGCCGATCAGTGGCGAGATATCAGGGATGTAACGCTCGACGACGACGCGGCGCGCGGCCGGGGAGGTCGTCACCGGTGTTTCGTCGGGTTCCGGAAACAGGCGCTGCACGCGAAAGGCGATGAGCAGAATTCCGGCGATGGCGACCGGCAGGCCGTCATAGGCGAAATCGAAGAAGCGAAAGCCGGTTCCGGTCGCCTTGGCGAGCCCATCGCTGACGAGCAGGTTGGCCGGGGTGCCGATCAGCGAAACGAGACCGCCGAGCAGGGCTGCGAACGAGACCGGCATGGCGAGCTGGCGGCGGGGGATTTTCAGGGCCGCGCCGAGGCGTAGCGCCACCGGCAAGGTGATCGCAAAGGCGCCGATATTGTTCATGAAGATGGACATGAAGCCGGCGAGTGCGGAAGTGCCGGCGATGACGGTGAAGTCGGAGGGTCTTGCGGCCACGAAACGGGCGGCGAGACTGTCGAAGAGCCTGGCGCGCGCGAGCACCTGGACGATCAGCAGGATCTCGACGACGGTGATGACGACGGGACTGGCGAAGCCCGTGAAGATCTGGTCGGCGGGATAAAGGCCGAGCGCATAGCCGGCAAGCAGGCCGGCGATCGAGACCACCTCGATGCGGATGCGATCGAGCGAGAAGAGAGTGAGCATCGCCAGCAGAAGGATCAGCAGGGATGCTTGCTCGAACATGGGCGGGTCCGTTGTTTCATCGATCAGGCGGACTGTAATCGTTCCTCATGCGCTGTACAGAGGCGCCTTCAGGTCAGGATTGAACAATCCTCACATCTCGCGTCAGGCTGGTGGTGCCTGCCACCGGCCGGCGGCATTCCGCTCCAGAATGGGCGTTGCGAAGACGCTGACGGTACGCGCGATCCATTGTGGCCCGACGGCTGCGAGGCTGTCGCGCCACCGCTCCGATTGCAGCATAGCCGCACCGATGACGACGGGTTCGATACCACAGGCCATCAGCAGATGCAGGCCGGCAACGATCGAGGCGCCGCTGGAAATGACGTCATCGATGAGTGCGACGCGCCGTCCCTGAAGCAGCGGCAGCATGCGTGGATCGATATAGAGGCGTTTCTGCTGTGTCGGCGTGGTGATCGAAGACAGGGCAACGGAGAGTTCGTCGCGATACCAGAATTTGCGTGAGGTGCCGAGCGGAACATAGCGGTCATAGCCGAGCTTCTGCGCCACGGCGGCGGCCAGCGTCAGGCCGAGCGTCGGCAGGCCGGCGACGACATCGATGCGCATGGGCCTGATCTTTTCGGCGAGGCTTTCGGCGAGCGTATCGAGGACGGTGAAGCTCGCCTGGTTGACGATCAGCGAGGCGAGGGCGTGATCGCCATCCGCCAGCTCACGGATCGGCAGGCGAAGCTGACGGCCGTCTTCGAGCGCGGCGACATAGAAAGAGGTGAATTCGCCATCGCCGGCAAAGGTGCCGGGCGGGTGGATCTCCTGCCAGAAATCGTGCGGCGCCATCTCCGTCACAGCAGTCAATTGCGTCTCGTCCTTTCCATGCCGGTTCTCCGGCGCAGCGCCTGCAATTCCGGTTCGGTCAGCGCACGCACGGCGCCTTTCGGCAGTTCGCCGAGTTCAAGCCCGCCAATTGCGACGCGCACGAGGCGCAGGCATTCGGTTCCCAGCGCCTCCAGCATGCGGCGGATCTGGCGGTTGCGGCCTTCGTCGAGCTCGACCTCGATCCATGAATTCCTGTCGCCCTGGCGCAGGTGCCGCGCGGCGGTCGCCGTCAGCAACTCGCCGTCGTGGCGGATGCCCGATGTCATGGCGGCAATGTCCTCGTCGTCCATGATGCGGTCGATCTGGACATGATAGGTCTTCGTCACATGCGTGACCGGATCGAGCAGTATCTGGGCGAATTCGGTGTCGTTGGTGAAAAGCAGCAGGCCCTCGCTCGCTTTGTCGAGCCGACCGACGGGAGAGAGATGCAGGACGTCGAAATCCCTGAGGCAATCATAGACCGTCGGCCTGCCTTCTGGATCGTGGCGGGTGGTGACGAGACCGCGGGGCTTGTTGAGCATCAGATAGATTTTCGCTTCGGCAGCGATGGCGAGGCCATCGATACTGATCCTTGCCGTGGCAAGATCGACCCATGCGGAGGTATCGCTGACGGTGCGGCCGTCGACCGCAACGCGATTTTCGGCAATCAGACGTTCGGCCTGCGTGCGGGAGCAATAACCGAGCTTGGACAGGGCGCGGGGAAGGGTAACCCGCTTAGCCGCGGCGTTATCGGCGGGCTTTGTCCGCTCACGCGTCTTGTGCGGTGGGCGCCGCTCCCTCATCTGCCATCCTTGTCCTGCTTTTGGTGCCGCTTTCTTGCATGAACGGCGCAAGGATGCCAGCAAGGCAAATTAAAAACGAGGAGGAATAACAGGCGTCGCAAAAGAGGCTCAGCGCTTTGGGGTAAAGCGCCGTCACGGCTTGATACGGTGGCGCGGCCTCAGCGGCAGGCCATGAAGCCGGCCAGTTCCTTACGGCTGACGACGATACCGGCGGCGGCCTTGACCGGGTCCGGATGTGTGTAGGACAGACTAGGCATTTCCGGCAAATCGAGTGCCTGGCGCATATTCATGATGCCGACCGCATAGCGGCCATTGGCGCTGTCGACGCTGACTTCGATTATGCAGTTGGCTCGCTTGTTTTCCATGGTAGTCCTCCCTTCGTTTTTTATGTTCCCATAGCTCACATTAAAAATTGGTTTTTGTAAGACATAAGCATTTACGCACCCTGCCGAAAAACGTTCGGCGGGTGCGTAAAAGACCAGTTTATGGGTCGGTATAGCGTGTTCAGCGCCACCATTGGCGTGGCTGGGGCTGTGGGCTGCCGGAAAGCAGGTATCCGGCGAGGAATCCGATGGCGCCTGCAAGCACCAGCGCAGTGGTCGTTGCGGCCGGATGCTCGCGGGCGGCGTCGGCGGCAGCGACGCCTTCGGCCCTGATCTGGGCGACAGCATTCTTTGCCCGGGGCAGGGCTTCATCATAAGCCTTGCCGGCGCGGCCGCGCACTTCGTAATAGGCTTCGGCGCCCTGAGCGGAAATCATCTTCTGCAGGCGCGAGACTTCCTGCTGGAG